>JAHECE010000259.1 GCA_024641895.1 Actinomycetales bacterium | reverse complement strand
GGCCGGATCTGAGGCCCACGATGACGGGGGCGACGGGCGGGGCGGGAGGAGATCCTGCGTGTCCTGGTCCCCGTCTTTGGAACGACGGCCCCTGGGTGAATTCGGGGTCGAGGTTCGCCTCGGTCATGAGTTGTTGGACGACTACTTACGGTTCGTGGCGGCCCGGTGCCGGCCGAACACGGTGCTCGCGTCCGGGTTCGACCTGTTGGTGTTCTTCACCTTCGTCGGTAAGGACCCGGTCGAGGTGACGATGGCGGACGTGCTGGACTTCATCGCTGACCAGCGCGCCCCTCGTCGAGGCGCGAACGTCATACGTCTGCAGGACGGAGAAGTCGGGCTCTCCGCCCGCACGGTCCGACGCCGGTTGGCGACGTTGTCGGGCTTGTTCGGCTACCTGCTCGCCCGGGGCGAGATCCCCTCGAGTCCGGTGCCGTCGGGGATCACCACACGCACCCGTGGGGGCCGAGGGGACCGTCGCGGGACGAGCACGCCGTTGATCCGCACCCCATGCACGCTGCCGCGGTTGCTCTCGCCGCCAGAAGCGATCGCCCTGTTGGGCGTGCTGCGGACGGCCCGAGACGCCGCGATGATCGAGGCGATGCTCTTGGGCGGGCTGCGACGTTGCGAGGTATTGGGGCTGCGACTGCAGGACGTCCACGTCGCCGACCGCAGGGTGTTCATCGCTTGTGGCAAGGGCGGCAACCAGCGGATCGTGCCCGTCGCGGCGCGCTTCTTCATGACCTTGGCCCTCTACTTCGAGGGCGAACGACCCACCGACGTCGACACGGACGCGGTCTTCCTTGTGCTGAAGGGACCGCGCCGGGGGCGCGCTCTCTCAGCGGCCGGGCTGGACGAGATCCTGCGCGGCGCGAAGGCGCGCGCGGGGCTGACCCGCTTGACCTGCCACATGCTGCGACATACCTGCCTGACGCGGCTGCGCGAGGCCGGGATGGCGCTTGAAGCGGTCCAGGCGCAGGCCGGGCACCGCTCGATCGAGTCGACGCGGATCTATCTGCACCTGTCCAACGGATGGCTCGCGAAGGAGTACCACCAGGCCATCGGCGCACTCGAGGCCGACCTCGCCCGAAGGTCCGGCCAAGCCGTCACCGTCAGCGACGAGAGTCAGCCGTGAGCGCCACCTCGCTCCCGACCACCGCCACGATCGTGCCGCGCCCGGACGTCTCGGCGGCGTTCATCGACGCTGGTGGGAGCGTCGTGGCTCGCAAGCTGCGCCGCGGCACGGTAGCTGCGTTCACCGTCGACTTCGTCGACCTGACCGGGTGGAGCCACGCGCCGTTGTCCAAGCGACTGGCCGCGGCCGTGTCCGTGCGCGCCTTCGGAGCCTGGCTGGCGTTGGCTACAGCGGTCCCTGTGGATGCCGACTACGTCGTTGCGGCGGGCACCTCCTGGGGTCGCCACGCCGCACTGATCCATCCCGACCTGGCCGCCGCGTTCACCTCCACGACCCAGCGGCTCGGCTTCACCGAGATAGAGGCGAGCCGGCAGTGGGCAACGTTGGCCAAGCTGGTCGCGATCAGCGGTCTACGCCCTGACCTGCTGCACCGCTACCGCTTCGACGCCGCCCGCGCCGAGCTGATCGCCGCCGTCAGAGCTCGCAACGATGGACGCGCACCGAAGACTCTGACCACTCCGCTTCACGGCCTGGAAGCGACCCTGTCCGCGATCGGGATCCTCGATGAACCGGTCGGCAAGACCGGGCGCCCCAACAGCAGGTCCGGACACTGGGAGACCCTGACCCGCACGGCACCGGTGCTGACCACCACGATGCGGCGCTACCTGGCGCAGATCGCGTTGAGCATGCGCCCAGGCACGGTCGCGCTGGCCGACACCACCTTGCGTCACTTCGCGACCTACTTGAGCGACCATCACCATGACGTCGCCGCCGCCGCCGACATCGAGCGCACCCACATCGAAGGATTCAAGGCCTGGCTCACCGCCCGTCCGGGCTACCGACGCCGCCGCGAGCCGGTCAAGACCACGGTGGGGATGCGCATGTCGCACCTGCGGTGCTTCTTCGACCGGATCATCGAGTGGGGCTACCCGGACGCGCCCTCACGCAACCACGTCTTCGCCGGCGACATGCCCATCCGTGACCGCCCCCTGCCCCGGTTCCTCGACGATGCAGACGCCGCGGCACTGCTGGCTGCCGCTCGCAAGCTGCCCCGCCTCTTCGACCGGGTCTGCGTCGAGGTCCTCGCCCGCACCGGGCTCCGCAAGGGCGAGTTCCTCGGCTTGACCATCGACGCCGTGGTCCAGATCGGTGACGGCCACTGGTTACGCACCCCGGTCGGCAAGCTCCGCACCGACCGCTACGTCCCACTCCACCCCCGGGTCAAGACCCTTCTGGAGGAGTGGTCCGCCCAACGCGGCGCCCAGATGAACACCCCGCTGATGTTCGTCGACAAGGGACGACCCATCCCTCAAACCCGCGTGGACGCGGCCGTCGACCGGGCCGCCACCGCTGGGGGGCTGGGGCACGTCACCCCGCACCAACTTCGTCACACGCTGGCGACCCAGGCGATCAACAGGGGGATGTCTCTCGAGGCCATCGCCGCACTGCTCGGCCACCGCTCGATGACCATGACGATGACCTACGCCCGGATCGCCGACCGCACCGTCGCCGACGAGTACTTCGCCGTCAGCGAGAAGATGGAAGCTCTCTACGAACCGGCCGCCCTCCCGGCCGACGCCGAGGGACCGAACATGCGGAACCTGCGCGCCGAGACCAACCAGCGCCTGCTCGGCAACGGACACTGCTCACGACCCGCCGAGCTCGGCTGCCGCTACGAGACAATCTGCGAGACCTGCAGCTTCTTCACCACCACGATCGCGTTCCGCGACACCCTTCAAGACCAGCACGACGACGCCCACGCACACGGCGAGACCCACCGCCAAGACGTCTACGCCGCGATCCTCCACCAACTCGACGACGCTGCCTCTTGACAGGGATCACCCGCATAACCTTGCAGTTTTCCCATGATCTCGACCACCGCCTGCGACTTGGCCAACTCGCGGGCCAGTCGCTGGTTCTCCGCACGCAGCCGGCCCGGATCGTCCTTCCCCCCGGCTGCGCTCGCCCGATGCGCCCGCCGAGGCGCTGCGGCCCCGCGAGTCAACGCGTCGCGGGCGATGGTCCACTCGCGGATCTGGGACTGGTACAGGCCCTCGCGCCGCAGCACCGCCGCCTTGCTGCCATGCGGGGCCGCCTCGTACTCGGCGACCACCCTGGCCCGGTACTCCGCGGTAAACGAACGGCGCACCGGCCGAGCCGCAGGATCGGG
The DNA here is from genome assembly GCA_024641895.1 of Actinomycetales bacterium. Lineage (GTDB taxonomy): Bacteria > Actinomycetota > Actinomycetes > Actinomycetales > JAHECE01 > JAHECE01. Next base: position 225 of record JAHECE010000259.1, on the reverse strand, counting down.
CACCGCCTCACCTGCCACGGACGCCGAAGACCCACCGGCACCGGCACCGGGGAGAACTGGAAAGTTGCTGCTCACGAGACTGACTCCTGTCGTGCCCTCACGGGGTTTCCCGGGGCTCCGGGGTGTCTCAACACAGCCTGACAGGGAGGGGGCGGGGTTGCCGCTCCCTCGCTGCCAGCTGACCCGAGTTCCGCAGCTGATGGGCACATGAGGGCTGGGTGGACT
>JAHECE010000048.1:725-13309 GCA_024641895.1 Actinomycetales bacterium | reverse complement strand
TCGACCCGCTCGGGGTCCGCGCCGCGCTGACCCAATGGCAGAGCGGAATGGCCGGCGGCGCCTCCCGGCTCAGTGCTGCGGCTCGCGCGCTCACGGGTACCGCTCACTTCTACACCGCAGAGCTGACCACGAAGAACGAGCGTGAGGCGCGCCGGCACCCGTGCGTGATGACGGCGGCGGTGGCACTGCTCCGCGCCGTCAACCAGGCGTCGCCGCTCGACGCCGAGGGTTGGAACCGTGCGCTGGGGCGCCCGTCGGGGGCGTTCGCGGGTCGGATGATCGGCTGCAGCTCGGCCGACGACGAGCAGTTCCTGGCCCACGTGTCTCGAGGCCGCCTCGACATCCCGCTGTGGAGCGTCTCGCTCGACCGCGACGTGGCGGCCCGAGCCGGGGGGACCTTCCGCCTGGAGGTGGAAGGTACGTTCCCGGGTCTGCCCGCCTGGGCCATCTCGGGCCTGAAGGAGGACGACGCGGAGATCGTCACCGGTGGCCGGTACGACGTCCTCGGGACCTACCGGGACGGCTCGGTGATCGTCGTGCGGCTCCGCTATTCCAAGCCGATCGGTGCGCACGTCGGGGACGATCATGTGCTCCTCGACCTCCTCGCGCTCATGCCGGACGTCCACGTCAGCGAGCTGACCGAGATGGGGCTGCCCGGAGCGGCCGAGCACCTGGAGATGCTGCGCGCCAAGACGGACGACGGTCGCCAGGTCACGGCCGTGCACACCGGAAAGGACCCGGACGTGATCACGGTCAAGCGACGGGTGCCCACGTGGGGCGCCGGTCACGGTGGCGTCGAGGAGACGACGTTCCCGGGCAGGGCGAGCGCCTTGCGCGACCTCGCGGCGGCGCTCCGGCGGTAGGAGCCCTCGCGGTGGCCGGGGGCTCTGCTGGTCTCGGCCCCGGGCGGGTGGGCCTGTGGGGAAGTTCTACCTGCTAGGTCGCGTCGGCCTGGCTGCGCCGCGCCACGTCACAGGCGTCTGGTTGGTGCGCCGGGCCTCGGCCCTGGATAGCCTGCGGGGACAGGATGCGCGGCCAACGGAGGTCCCGCGTCGACCCGACCGGAGGGGAGATCCCATGGCAGACCTGCTTCGGGGAGCCGATGTCCGAGAGCTGATCGAGCACCAGGGCGTGCCGGTGGTGTCGATCTACCTCCCGACTCATCGGACCCGAACCGAGCGGGAGCAGGACCCGATCCGCTTCAAGAACCTCCTCGACCAGGCAGAGTCTCGACTCGTTGCCGACGGCGCACGTCAGGCCGACGCGCGCGCGATCGTGGCCGCCGGCCGTGAGCTGCTCGACTCGGGCATCTTCTGGAGCTACCTGAGCGACGGCCTCGCCGTCTTCCTCGCCCCCGACTGGTCCCGGGTCTACCGCCTAGCGCTCAGCTTCCCCGACCTCGTTGTCGTCGGCGACCGCTTCCACGTGAAGCCGCTGCTTGACCTCCTGACCTTCGACCACCGCTTCTTCGTCCTGGCGCTCAGCCAGCACTCGGTGCGCCTCCTCGAGGGATCGCGGCACGACGTGCAGCAGATCGACCTCGGGGATGTCCCGACCAGCCTGGACGACGTCCTCAAGTACGACGACCTCGAGAAGGAGCAGCAGTTCCACGTCGCCGGCCGCGGCGGCGGGGGAGCGCGAGCCATCTTCCACGGGCACGGCACCGGTGCGGAGGTGGACCGCGTCCTCCTCGAGCGCTGGGTTCGAGCGGTCGACGACGGTGTCCAGCAGGTCCTGGCAGGCCAGGATGCGCCCCTCGTCCTCGCGGGGGTCGGCTACGAGCAGGCCTTGTTCCGCGGCGCCACCCGCCATCGCCGCGTGCTCGCCGACGGAATCGAGGGCAACCCGGAGCAGCTGAGCCCGGAGCAGCTTCACGACAGGGCCTGGCAGATCGTCGCGCCGGTCGTGACCGCGCAGCGCGCGGCTGCGGCGGAGCGGTTCCTCGAGTCCTTCGGTCAGGGCAACGGCGCAGCCGCCGACATCGAGAACGTCGTCGCAGCAGCCGTCATGGGTCGCGTCGACACCCTGTTCGTACCGACGGGGACGCAGATCTGGGGAACGATCGATCCCGCCACCAACACCGTCGTGGTCAATCGTGAGCGACAGCCGGGCGACGAGGACCTTCTCGACCGCGCCGCGGTCGCGACGATGGCCGGTGCCGGCACCGTGCACACCGTGGCCGCCGACGACGTCCCCGGGCCGGGTCCCGCGGCGGCGATCCTGCGGTACTGAGAGCCGCAGGCGGCGCGTCGGCGCGGGTTCGTTCGGCCGCGGCGGCTGTCCCACGGGTCTGCCCGGGGGTGCCGGTCGCCGCGACGCCGGCGGCATCGGTGCCGCGAGTCGAGCCTCGCGGTTCAGGCGCTCGCGGTTCAGGCGCTCGCGATCTCTCGGACCAGCGCCCGGTCGAAGGCGGGCAGGTCCGCCGGGCGGCGGCTCGAGACGAGGTGGTGGTCGACGACGACCTCCCGGTCCACCCAGACTGCGCCCGCCTCGCGCAGGCTGTCCGCGATGGTCGGGAACGACGTCAGGGTGTGATCGCGGACGACGTCCGCCGTCGCGAGGATCATCCCGCCGTGGCAGATCACGCCGACGGGCTTGTGCATCTCGAAGAAGTCCCGGACGAAGGCGACGGCGCGCTCGTTCTCGCGCAGGTGCTCCGCGTTGGCCCGGCCGCCCGGAAGCACGAGGGCGTCGAAGAGGTCCGGCCTCGCGAGGTCGAGGGGAATGTCGACGGTCGCGCGGTGTCCGTGCTTCCCCGTGATCACGCCCGACTCCGGCGCAACGAGCACGGGCTTCGCAGCGGCCTTGACCACGGCCTGCCAGGGGCTCGTGAGCTCGGTGTCCTCGAATCCGTTGGTGAGGAGGAAGGCAACTCTCATGCCGGCCAGCCGTCCGGTGCTCATCGTCTCGGCGCTCCCTGGCGTCCGCTGCAGGAACCCCCGTCCCACCCTTCACCCAAGGCGTCGTCAGGGCAAGGCCCTGGCGTCACGCGGGTGCCACCGAGAGGATCCCGCCGAGGCTGAAGAAGCGCTCCGCCCGCCGGAGGTGACACCAGCCGCGCAGCGAGGGTCCGAGCAGCGAGAGGTCGGAGACCACCCGGATGGTCTCCTTGCCCGAGCTTGCGCGGTACTGCAGAAGGACCGACTCGCCCTCGGCGACCGCATGTGCGAGGTGGCGTACCTCGGAGCCCGTCAGTCGTCGGGCTCCCTGGGCGATCTCGGTCTCGAGGGCCGGGTCGGCTCCTCGGGCGGGCGCGGGATCGCCGCGGTGCAGCCTTCCGGCGACTGCGGCGGCGTCCTCCTCGGGCTGCGTCGCGACCTCTGCTGCCCACCGGCGCAGGGCGACGTCGGCGCGGTCGCCTGCGAGCGACGACGTCTGCTCGCTGCGGCGCGTCCCGGGTCCGGGACCGCCGGGTCCGGCTGGGACGACCGAGACGGGAGCGTTCTCGTCGCCGAGCGGGACCGGGAGGTACCCGGCCTTGCGCAGCGCGGCAATCGTCGCATCGGGCCCGGTGGCCGTGACAAGGACCGTCGGGGCGACCTGGCGGAGGCCGATCGCGCGCAGGCTGCGATGAGCCGAGATCTCGGCGAGGAGCGCGGGGTCCTCGCCGACGACGACGGCCCCCGCAGCCCGGACCCCGACGTGACCGTGCCGCCGCGCCACGTCGCGGACCAGGTACTCGAGTGCCTGGGGGAGGCCGTTCTCGGCGAGGTCGGCCAGCCGGGTGAGGAGTCGCTCCGCGTCATGACCCTGGTCGAGTGCGCTTCGGACGGACTCGGGTGTGAAGCGCCAGGTCGCAGCGCTCCCGCGTGCTTCCCGGACCCCGACGGCGTCCAGAAGGTCGACGACGGCCGCCGCGGGGCTGCCTGGTACGACGACGGTGAGGTCGGAGCCGAACAGCCCGGTGGTCTGGGTCTTCGGGATCATCGCGCCGAGGTGGTCGACGAGCGCTGCCTCGTCGCCCGCGGCGAGCGCGCGCCCGGCCGCGCTCACGCTGCCGAGTGCGAGGATCCCCAGCCAGTGGGCTTCGTGCCAGGCCGCCGTCACCTCCTCGCGGACGAGCGGTCCGCACGCGTACGGGAGTCGCCAGCCGAGGAGCTCGGCGAGCGGTTCCGGCCCGGTGGCGCCGCTGCCGTCCTCGCCCTGCAGCTCCTGCAGGAGCACTGAGCGGACCAGCGCCGGCGACCCCGCCGCCCGACCGCCGAGCAGGGCCGGCAGGCTCTTGCCCTCCTCGTCCCGGTCCAGGCTTGCCACCGTGGGGAGCGCGAACCACGCGAGCATCATCTCAGCGGCCCGCTCCGCCGGCTCCCGGCGGCGCCACCGGCCGAATCGCGCGCTGGCGCCGATTCGCGATCCTGCGACGTCGTCCAGCAGGTCGAGGGCGCCGGACAGCTCGAGCGCGAGGCGCACGTGCCCCGGGTCGGCCCCGAGCTGCTTGGCGAGGCGGGTGATCTCGCGGGCGCCGATGCCGCCGCTCTTGAGCGTCGCCAGCGGGTGGCGTTCGGCGTGCTCCAGGACCGACATCGTGAGCGCGAACGCGTCGGTGACGGCGCTCGACGCGGCCCGATGAGCCTGAGCCTCGGTGACGACCGCCGTCGGCACGTGCGGGGGCTCGGCGGCGAACGGCAGGCGGAGCTCCGGCGGGAGGAGGGCGATGACGACCTCAGCGGGGAACTGCAGGGAGTAGGGGTCGTAGTGGTTGAACTGGCCGTACCGGGAGAAGGCGAGTCCGTGGTCGCGTGCCCAGAACATCGTGGTCTGCTCGGCCCGGTAGACGGACGGGTCGAAGCGCCGCGCGAGCGCCGCTTCGTGCTCCACGTCGGTCGGCGGTGCGTCCGGGCTCGTGGGGAGTCTCGAACGTCGGACCCGGCCCGCGAGCGCCGTGATCCGGTCGAGGAGTGACGTGGCGACCGGGGTGGGCGCCGTCGCAAGGATCCGGCGCACCTCCTGGGGGTCGGCAAGGGTCGACCGGACCGCGGCGACGAGCTCCGCCTTCCGGGTCGGGACGCGGATGCTCCACGTCGACAGGACCCGCTTGATGGCCTCGGCGGGTAGGTCGTGCACCAGCAGCTCCGCCGGAGGGCCGATCCCGGTGGTCGCCGGGTTGATCGCGAAGAAGCCGGGGTTCACGGTGAGCGCGGCGTCGGTCGCGACCGTGAGGCGCGGTCCGCTCCCTGGCGGCTCCTGATCCAGCGCCGCCGACGGCCACACGAGCGCCGCGCGCACGAGGGTGACGACGGCGCTGCGGACCAGCGCGAGGTGGTGCTCGGCACCGCCGTCGATCGTCGTGTCCTCGAGCAGCTCCGCCGTGCGCCGGACGCTCGCGCCGAGTCCGCACGCCGCGAGCGCCTCGAGGACCTGGATGAAGGGAAGCGGCAGCTCGGCCAGGACCGTCGTCACCGAGGCCGGGTGCACGAGCCGGTCGGCGAGCTCGTCGAGGTCCGCCAGGGGAGCGCCCAGCATGACGTCCCGCCGCAGGGTCAGGACGTCCTCGAGGTCGCTCTCGGTGAGTGAGCTCAGCCAGGCTCTCAGCGTGGGGGGTGTCGGCACGCCCCCGATTCTGTACCCCGCCGGTGACGTCGGTCTGCGACCGTCCCCATCGCGGGCACCGCCGTCGGCTTCCCGGTACGCCGCCGCCGACCGCGCCGCGCGTCAAGGAGCCACCGACCCGGCGACTGCTCCGTGGTCCCGGCCGCCGCCGATTCCCGCACGGCGACCTGCGGGCCGCTCGCGGCGTTCCTTTCCGCGTCACGCAGCGCTGCGAGCCTCGACAAAACGATGGTGCGGCATAGACAAATGAATGCCGCGCCCATTTAGAGGCAAATTGCACTACTTTTGTCACAACATCTTCGGTGGATTCATCGCGTCATTTACTGCGTTATTGGCCGCGGCTGCCGATAGGCATCACGAGGGTAGAGAAGCAGGACTGTGCCCATGAGGGGCATCGATAGCGGGAAGGAGCCCGACATGGCCGGCGCTGCCGTTGCTTCGCGGGCCGTGCGAACGTCGCGCTGGCCTGTTCTCGGTGCCGTCGCCGCGACGCTCGCCTCGGGAGCCCTGCTCTTCCTCGGACCGGGCGACGTGTTCGCCTGGGCCGCCGTCGCCGGGTACGTGCTCGGCGCCGTCGTCGTCACGGTCCTCGTCCAGGTGCACCGCGCCGCGCGCACCAGGGCCAGCTCGTCGCCGTGGTTCAACCCGGAACGTGGCCTTGACCGGCTCGCCGGCGCGGCCCTGACGGTCGGCCTGCTGTGCGGCGTGTGGCACGCCTTCGTCGTCGCGACGGAGCTGGCCAAATGACCCACATGCAGCTCAGCACCAAGTGGTTCGCCGCTCTTGCGTTGATCGGCATGCTCCTCGTGATGTTCTCGACGCCCCGGCCGGCGCAGGCCGCGACCGGCGACCTCAGCGCCCGTGGCGAGCACGCCCTCTCCGAGATCGCAGCCTGTGCCGCCTCGTCCGGTCACGTCCTCGCCGCGATCGTCGTCGACGAGTCCAGCAGCCTGCGGACCACGGACCCGGGCAACGCCCGGGTCGGCGCCATCGAGTCGGTCGTGGACTCGCTCCAGAGCCTGCAGGCCTCCTCGGCCGGGCGGGTGACGATCGAGGCCAGCCTCGCCACCTTCAGCGGCGGGTACACCGAGCTGGTGCCGTGGGGCGTGGTCGCGGACCGGCACGCCGACCTGCTGCTGCGCACGGCGCGCGCGGACCTCCCCGGCCGCAACGTGGGCGCCTACACGGACTACCGCGCCGCCCTCGGGGGCGCCCAGACGTCGCTGGCGGCGCGCTCCGCGGCCATCGGCTCGCCGACCTGTTCGGTGATCCTGTGGTTCACCGATGGCCAGCTCGACGTCCCCGGCACCGGCGAGGCCGAGGCCTGGGGTCAGCTGTGCGAGCCGCAGGGGCTCGTCGAGGGCATCCGACGCGCCGGCTCGGCGATCGTCGCCGTCGCTCTGGCGGCCGAGTCCAACCCCCGCACGGCCGTGTGGCGCGAGCAGCTGCGCGCCATCGCCGAGGGCTACGGCACGGGCTCCACCTGCGGCGCCACGCCTCTGGCGGCCGGGTCCAGGCCCGGCGCCTTCCTTCGTGCCGACGAGCCCGGCTCGCTTCGCCGTCTCTTCGCCGGGGTCGGTTCCCTGCTCCAGGGCGGTGCCGCGGCGGCGTCCATCACGTGCCCCGGCGAGCGATGCACGGCCGGCACGCTCCCGATCCCGCTGGACATGGGCGTCAACGGCTTCCGTGCCGTGCTCGACACCGCCGCCGAAGGCCGGGCGCAACTCGTCGCGCCGGACGGCACGCGGATCGACGTCACGCCCGGCTCGTCCCGCGTGACCGGCGCCGACGTCGTGATCACGGTGCGGGACGGCCTCGCGGTCATCGCCGTCGACCGGGACGGCGGCGCGCCGAGGATGGGCGTCTGGACGCTCGAGACCGACGCGCCCGTCAGTGCCCCCGCCACGGTCGACCTCTACTACGTCTGGGGCGTCTCGCTGGAGGTCACGGCCCCCGAGGGCATCGTCGTCGGTGAGCGTTCGGCCATCGAGGTCCGCGCGGTCTTCCCCGACGGCAGCCCCGTGATCCAGCAGGTCTTCGAGACGTTCGACGTCGCTCTCGTCGCCGACGGCGCCGCGGTACCCCTCGAGCGGGACGCGAGCGGCGCCACCGTCGGCTGGCTCGATGTGCCTGCAGGCAGCGCCGTCGCCTCCGTCTCTCTCTCCGCCGTCGCCACCGCCACCACCATGCCCAGTCACAACCCCCTCGGGGCGGCGCGCACCTCGGTCGTGATCGCCACGGCGTTGCCCGCGGCCTTCCCCGCGCTGCGAACGCCCTCGCTCGTGTTCCCGACGCTCGCCGGCGCGCGTACGGCCGCCGGCGTCCTCGAGCTCACCGGAGCAGAGCGCGGCGCGACCCGTGCCTGCCTCGCGGGCTCTGACGTCACCGGGCCGAGTCGCGCGGGCGGCATCGCGGTCACCGCGCCGGACTGCCTCGACATCCCCGCCGGAGGGACAGTCTCCTGGCCGTTCGAGATCACGACCGAGGCCGAGGCCGACGGCAGCATCGACGGAACGGTCGGGGTGTCGCTCACGGCGGTGGACGGCCAGAGCGTCGAGGTGGCCGTGGACGTCGCCGCAGTGATGACGCGTCCGGTCAACGAGCCGCTGCGGTGGGGAATCACCGCGTTGCTGGTAGCCCTGGCGCTGTCCGTCCCGTTCCTCATCGGCTGGGCGAGCAACTACTACCTGGCGCGGTTCACGCTCGGGCCGCGCACGCGGGTCGCCGTCGTCCCCGTCGTCCTCTCCGCCCGCGGACTCCGGCGCGCCGACGGCTCCGCCACGATGCTGTTCCCGGACGACTTCCGCTACGCCGGCTTCGGCCAGGTCAGCCGGTCGCGCGAGGTCGAGGTCGCCGGCCTCAGGTTCGGCCGCACCCTGCCGATCGTGCCGTTCCGCGAGCCGTCCGCCTGGTTCACCAGCCTCGACGACGACGAGATCGTGGCCAGCACGGACCGGCGCCGCCCGTTCACCGGCGACGGACGCCGCGCCCACGCGGGCTTCGGGCTCGCCTCGAGCCTCTATCTCACGCTCGACCCGCGCCCCGACGAGCAGGGTGACTTCCGCGGCCGCCTCGTCTGCCTCGGTGACGACGACGACGGCCTCGCCGAGCTCATCCGGGCCCAGGAGAGCCATCTCGCGTCGAGCGCCGACGTCTGGTCCACCGTCTACGAGGGAGCCGTGGCGCTAGCTGCCCGGCTTGCCGCGGCGGCCGGCGCTGGGGACGGGCCCGACGGCCCGCCGTCCGGCGGCGCCGGTGGTCCCTACGACGGCGGGGCTCCCGATCGTGAGGGGCGCGCGGTCACCGGCGCAGGGCGCCCGGTGTCGCCCGCGTCGTCGCGACCCCTTGCGTCGGCAGGCTCGAGCCGGCCGATGACGTCAGGCGTGCCCGCGGGCGACGCGAGACCGCCGAGCGTCTTCGGCCGCGGACTGGACGCCCCGCAGACGGCCTTCTCCGGCGAGTCGGCCTCCCACCCCGGCGCGCCGGCAGGCCGGCACCCGGGTCCGTCCGGCACCGGACACGTCGCAGGTGGAGCGGCCCGACACGGTCCTGGACCTGATCGATCCGACCACCGACCGCCGTCGATCTTCGACTGACCAGGAGAGACGGGTATGACGATCGAGACAAGGAGCCCTTGACCACATGCTTCGTCCCTTTCTGATGCTGGGTGTCGGCGGATCAGGCGGGAAGACCCTCCGCGTGGTCCGTGACGAGCTCTGCCGTCGGATGGAGCGGGCGGGCTGGGAGGGCCCGCTGCCCGGCGCGTGGCAGTTCCTGCACATCGACGTCCCGACCCACGCGGACGGCAACGACCCCGACCTTCCAGGCCAGCTACCGCCGAGCGACTACCAGGGCCTCGTCAAGGTGGGCCTGACGTACCGGCACATCGACGCCGCGCTCGCGGGCACGGGTCGCACCCCGATCGGCGACGCGATGGGGACCTGGCGCCCCGACCCGGGCAAGGTCAACATCCCGGCGAGCAAGGGAGCGGGGCAGTACCGCGCGCTCGGCCGCGTGATCACCATCGCCGGCCTGGAAGACGTTCGGGACGCCGTCTGGACGGCCCGGCGACGGCTCACCGGCGCCGATGTCGTGGGCGAGCTGCAGGAGGCGACCCGTGCTCTGGGCGGGACCGCGAGCACCGCGAGGAACGACCCGGTCGTGCTGGTGGTCTCCTCGATCGCCGGCGGCTCCGGCGCCGGCGCGATCATCGACGTCTGCGACGCGATCCGGGGGCTCGGCGACCCCTGGGCGTCCGAGAGCATCGCGTTCCTGTATGCGCCGGACGTCTTCGACTACCTCAAGGAAGAGTTCCGCCGCGGGGTCCGCCCGAACTCCCTCGCCACGCTCGGGGAGATCCTCAGCGGGTACTGGAACACCGACGGCCCGAGCGACGAGACCAACGAGCTGCTCTCCAAGCAGGGCATCCAGCTCGGAGCGGTCAACAGGCTCGGCCCGCGCTACCCGTTCCTCATCGGCAACCGCAACGAGCACGTCTCCTACGCGACGCAGAACGACATCTACCGGGCGATGGGCCGCTCGATCGCCTCCTGGGTCGCCAGCTCCGTGCTTCAGGACCGGCTGGGGGCTTACACGCAGGGCAACTGGTCGGCGGCCGCTCAGACCGTCGCCGATCGACTCCCGATCCACGCCGCCGGCACGGAGACGCCGTTCACCGCCCTGGGCTCCGCCCGGGTGGGCCTCGGTCGAGACCGCTTCCGGGACTATGCGGCCGAAGCCATGGCGCGCGAGGCGGCAGAGCGCATCCTCCGCCGGCACGAGAAGCTCCGGGCTCCCGACGACGACCGGATGGAGCGCACCCTCGTCGCCGACGTCGCCCGCGACGCGTTCAGTCCCTTCCTGTCCGCCTCGGGCCTGGCCCAGCGCGGTGAGCACGAGCAGGACGTCGTCGACGCCCTCCGGGCCCGCGGACAGGTGGAGCGTGCCAAGCAGCTCGCCGCGGACCTGCGGTCCCGGGTGGCCGGTGGCATCCCGAGCAAGGGCCTCGCCGCGACGGAGGTCAAGCACCGGATCGTCAGCGAGTGCAGCGCGCGTGCGCAGGCGTTCCTCGACGAGCTGCGGTCCGCCCGGCATGCCCGTGCCCGCGAGTGGGTCCCCGCGATCCAGGATCGACTGACCGGCGAGGTGGCCCGCTCGGTGAGCATCCACGGTGCTCCGGTGACGGCGCGGATGCTCGCCATGCTCTCCGGCGACCTGCGTCAGGTGCAGGAGGAGCTGAGGGGCGACGCCGCCGGGTACCGCCGCTGGGCCGCCGGCGGGGAGCAGGAGGTTGCCGACCAGGTCGGGGCGGGCGGGTCGACGATCACGGCCGAGTCCCCGGCGATCACCGGCGGTATCCACCACGCGATCGACGCTCTCGTCTACCAGGACGAGGCCGACCTGCGCGACCTGGTGGCCGACCTGATCCCCGACCTGGTCACGAACCTTGTCGAGCCACTGCGCGAGGCCGTGCAGCGGGGCGGCTCGGCCCTGGCGCAGGAGGAGGTCGCCCGGCCCGATGGCCAGCCCTCGCCGATCTCGACCTGGCCGACGGGCGACGTCGTCCCCGCCCGGCTGCGCGCCGCGCCGAACGAGTTCCTGCTCGAGCCGACGCAGGATTACCCGAAGATCCTGGACTCCCTCGTCCGACGGTCCGTCGAGGCCTCGGAGCCGGGCGCGGCCCGGAGGGAAGCCGTCAGCCAGATCATCCTCGGCACGGACGAGCCGGAGCCGACGGCGCAGCAGCTCCTGACCCGCGACGTCGACTGGGTGCCTCGGGACCACCACCTGCGGGCCGGCGTCGGCTCGGCCCCTTCCCGCGCCTCCTTCAGCCTGGCCACGTCGGCCGCCGCACTGATCGCGCGGTCGCGCGCGTGGCTCGAGCGCGAGGGCACGGCGCTCGGCACGTACGTCCACGAAGGGCTGCGCGACTACCTCGACCCTCGCAAGTCCGACCCCACCGAGCACGGCCGCCGGCTCGCGGCGTTCGAGGGCGGCTTCATCGGGGCGCTGAACGCCTCCGCGCCGCTCGTGAGCATCAACCCCGGCGTCCTGGTGCAGGTGCACGGCGTCGCCTCGGCGCCCTACAGCATGTCCTTCAGCGAGATGCCGTTCCGGACCGTTCGCCCGGGCAGTCCGTGGTGCGCCGGGTGCTGCAGGCCAAGGACCAGTGGTCGGAGGACGTCGCCAAGGGCTTCGGTGAGGGCCCGGAGTCGTTCATCGACATCTTCAGCGTCCTGGCGGAGCCCTACGAGCCGGTGGTGTTCGACTCGCTCATGAAGCCCATCGCCGCCGAGTGGGGAGCGAGGAGCAAGACCCCCGACACCCGGGCGGAGTTCTGGCGGTGGCGCCGGGCCAGGGCGCTGCCCGAGGCACTGCCGCTGTCCCCGGCCATGCGGGGAGCGATGATCCGCGGCTGGTTCACCGCAAGGCTCATCAAGCACCTCGAGCTGGACGAGCGCGGCGTGCGGATCTGGGTGCCCGACCACTCCGGCCCGGGCGGCTGCTACCGGGACTTCCCGCGGCCGCTGCTGGCCACGGACACGATCGCCGACCCCGAGCTGCTTCCGGCGGTCCTGGAGTCGGTGCTGCTCGCGATGGTTGAGGTGAACACGCGAGCCAGCCTCGAGCCGATGGCTCCGTACAGCCGCCTGCGCGACCTGGGCCGTTCGGGCAGGGGAGGGGGCTACGAGTCGTACCTCCAGCCGTCCGCCGAGCTCCTGGCGTGGATCGGTGACGGCCGCGGTCCGGTGCGGGACCCGGAGGCCGGGGAGTCTCTCGAGGAGCGCCGCAAGACGGCGGAGCACCGCTTCGACCGGTTGCACGCCAACTACACCCGGTACTTCGCCGAGGTCGAGCGCCGGACCGACGTCATGGACGTGCCGGCCTCCTACGACCTGCGCTTCGACGTCCTGGCGGCACTGTCGGACCTGCGGCGCGCCGTCACCCACGTCGCCGATCCCGCCGAAGAGGGCGATCTCTGGTGAGTTCGGTAGCCGACCTGACGGTCGTCCTCGTGAGCGGTCCCAGGGCCG
>JAHECE010000048.1:0-715 GCA_024641895.1 Actinomycetales bacterium | reverse complement strand
CGAGGTGACCGAGCTCGTCGGTGCGTGGAGCGAGGTCGGCCTCACCGAACCGTCCGTGTGGGTCGAGACCGAGAAGATCCGGCACGACGGCACCGGCATCGCCGCGGTGCCGGCCGTGCTGTTCGGCCCCTGCGGCGCCCGCAGCGGTGATCTCTTCGAGCTCATCGGCGCCCGCCGAGTCGGTCTGCTGCGGCTGATCGCAGCGCAGCTCGTGACGCCGGGGGGTCGGCCCGGGCAGCAGGACCTCGCAGACGTCCGCGGTGTCGCTGAGCTCCTGCACATGGCCTTGCCGATCGCGCTCTCCGCTGGGGACCACGTGGGGACGACCGTGCGGCGCATCAACCTTGTCATCGGTGAGAGCAAGGCGGGCGGCCTGGCGGGCGACCACCTGCTCGACGGGTGGGACGTGAATGCCCTGGTCGCCGCGGAGGACCGCCCCGACCTGGACCGCAGCAACGTCTTCGTCCGCGGCAGCAATCTCGTCCCGCACGCCGCGGCGGCCATCACGTCCGTGGGCGGCCTGTGGGCGGGAGTGCCGTCCGGTGCCCTGGACCACCTCGACACGGACTCGACCGGGCGTGGCCGGGACGTCGTCCTCGTGCGACCCACGGTCCGGATCCTCATCGGGGACGGTCCCGGCGAGCGCGTCCTGCGGCAGGCCATGGAGCTGCTGGCGAAGGACGACGTCGGCCCCGCGCCGCTGCTGCCATGGGCC
>JAHECE010000258.1 GCA_024641895.1 Actinomycetales bacterium | reverse complement strand
CGGTACGCCGCCGGCCGCAGGCCTCGGTGGTGCGGGTGACGGGCGCGCGGCTGAAAGACGTCGCTGAGAGAGCAGGCGTGTCAAGGGACAGTGGTTTCTGCCCGGGGGCGGTCATGAGACCTGCCCGTTGACGGTCACGAGTTGTGCCCGGTGATGGCCATGGGTTCTGCCCAGGGGGCTGCTGCTGGCCATCACCGGCCCCGGATGGGGTCAGGGCAGTGGCTTCACCCCCTGCCCGGCGAGGGCTTGGGACAGGCGGACGCTGTCGCCGCTGGTCTGGCAGATGTGGGCGTGGTGCAGCAGGCGGTCGACCGTGGCGGTGGCGAGCGTCTTGGGCATGAGCTCGTCGAACGCGGCGGGGTGAAGGTTCGAGCTGAGCGCGATCGAGCGTCTCTCGTAGGCGGCATCGACGAGGCGGTAGAGGCCTTCGGCGGCGTCGGTGGAAACGGGCAGAAGCCCGATGTCATCGACGACCACGACGTCGGCGCGCAGGACGCGGGCGATGGCCTTGGTGACGGTGTCGTCGGCGCGGTGACGGCGCAGCAGGGCGCCGAGGTCTTCCAGGCTGAACCACGCCACGCGTAGGCCTTGCTCGACGGCGTGCTGTCCCAGGGCCTCGAGCAGGAACGTCTTGCCTGTACCCGAGGGCCCGCACAGGACGAGGTTCTCGCGCCGGTGGACCCATTCCAGGGTGCGCAGGGCCTGCTGTGTCGGGGCTGGGATCGAGGACGCGGCCTGGTTCCAGGCCTCGAACGTCTTCCCGGTCGGGAACGCCGCCGCCGCGCGGCGGGTGGCCAGGGCGGAGCGGTCCCTCCCGGCGACCTCGTGGCCGAGCAGGACGCGCAGGACCTCCACGGGGTCCCAGCGTTGGGCCTTGGCGGTCGCGACGACGTCGGGGCCGTGGGCGCGGATGTGCGGCATCCGCAGCCGGCGCAGCAGCGCCTGGACGTCCTCGGGCAACGGCGCCGCGGTGGGGACACCGACCACCGGAACGCCCGTGGCGGTGGTGGCCGGGCGGGTCATGAGGTCACCTCCGGCGCCTGAGGTGCGTCGGCGTCGCGGCCGGGACCTGCGTCGGCGTCGCCGTGGGGTGCGGCGGGTCGCCCGAAGCGGGCCCAGGAGGAGGTGCCCTGGGTCAGGGAGCGTTCTTCCCCGGCCTGGTGCACCGGGCCCGCCGGGCCGCCTCGGGCGTGGTGGTCCAGGATGGAGGGCAGGTCGGCCTCGGCGAAGCGGGCATGGACGGCGGCGTGCCCCAGGGCCCAGTCCACGTCGGTGGCGTCAAAGAGCTTGGCCAGGTCCACCGCGGCGGTCATCTTCACCCGCATCTTCGTCGTGCCCGCGGCGGCGGCCTCGGTCAGCCACAACCTGGCCCCGTCGCCCAGGGCCAGGAACTCCGCCTCCGCCACGGTCCGTGCCCGGGGTCGGCGCTCGAGCGCGCCGGTCGGGGCCGGTGGGAAATGCGCGTCGGTGATCCGGGGGCTGCCCGGGTTGGCTCGGGCGTGGCGGGCGACCTCGACGGGCCCGTCGTGGCCGACGTGCACGATCACGACCAGCTCACCGCCGGCGGCCCCGTGCACCCGTACCCAGACGGTCTGCCCGAGCAGGGTGTGGGGCACGGAGTACTGCCCGCCCTCGAACGTGACCATCGGCGTGTTGGAGGGGACCTGGCGGGTCAGCCCGAACGCGACCGTGTGCGGCCGGACCGGGATGACGTGCAGGCGGGCGCGTTCGGCCGCCAGCATCTCGGCCGGGGCCCGCCGGGTCAGGCGGTGGACGCGGGCGTTGACGCTCTCGCAGAACGCCGCGCACGCGGCCTCGAGGTCGGCGAAGGTCGCGTACTCACCGAGCAGGTTGGTCTGCGTCGGGACGAGGTCGGCCTTGGCGATCTTCACCGTGGACTCCGAGCCGCCCTTGGATGCCGGGTCAGCCGGCTCGCACGTGGCCAGCGTGAGGCCGTAGTGCCGCGACCACGCCACCATGGCCGGGTTACGCACCGCGATCCCGGCGACGTGCTCGATGGTCACGGTCTTCTCGTTGTCGGTCAGGACGTACGTCGGCGCACCGCCCAGACGGCGCAGGGTGACGTCCAGGGCCGCGAACACGCTCGGGGAGGTCTTGTCCCGGATCGGTAGGACCACCCGGAACCGCGACCACGCCAGCCACGCGCAGAACAGCACCGTCCGGGTGCCGTCGATGACGGGCCCGTCCCCGAAGTCGTACTGCAACCACATCCCCGGCTCCGTGACCCAGGGCCGGTGGACCCGGGCGTGCCCGAGCCGGTACGACTTCTTGATCCTGGCCACAGCGCGCCGGGTGGTGCGCTCCGAGCCGGTGAACCCCAACGCGAGCAGCTTCTCGTGCGCGACGTCCGCACGGACCTTCCCCTTGGACTTCTCCACCCACTCCTCGACCTTGGGCAAGAACTCATCGATGAGCTGCGCCCGCGCCGGAGGCCGCTGCGCGAGGCGCCCCGCATCACGGGCCGCGACATACCTCGCGACCGTGTGATGGGAACACCCCGCCAGCTCGGCGGCGTCCCGCAACGACTCGGTCAGATCGAACGCTTCCAGGATTTCCATGATCTCCTCGGCAGACTTCATGTGTCCCTCCTCGGGTGGCGACAGCGCATCAGCACCGCAAGCGCACCCGAGGAGGGGCCTCAACCACCGAAAGCGGCGAGGCAGACGACGTCGTGTCGGGCAGATCCCATGACCGTCAGCGGGCGAAACTCGCGTCCGCCACCGGGCAGCTAAATGGCCGTCTCCGGGCAGTCTCCCGTGGCCGCCGACAGTGGTGCGCAACGTGAACCGCAACGACGACATCGACATCGATCTCGTCGCAATGAGAGACATTGCCAGGACGTCGATCACCCAGGAGCAGCTCAAAGTCGAGGTAGGGGCGGCAGCGCACACATACGCACGCAGAGCGGTAAGCGGCCATCCCAAGGTCGAGGAGAGCTCACGTTGCTGGACACTCACGTGGCCGGGCATGCACGTGGACGTCCTACCGGCGATCCCCAACGCCGAGGCTGGCGGCAGCAACCTGCTGATCACTGATCGAGAGGTGCGGTCCTGGCTTCCATCAAATCCCGCCGGGTACGCAGCGTGGTTCCGCTCTCGCATGGGCACCCAGATGTTCGCGAGTAGCCAGACCGAAGAGAAGCGCCTGGACATTCAGAGTGTGCCCGAGTGGCGACAGCGCTCCGTCCTACAAAGGGTTGTGCAGGCACTCAAGCGGCATCGAGACGTGTACTTCGCGCAACGACCAGAAGAGCGGCCGGCCTCGATCGTCATCACGACCCTGGCCGCGCACGCCTACGCTGGCGGAAACGACCTCTACGGCTCGCTGCGTCAAGTGGTCTCCGAACTGTCACTCCACCTGGATCTCGTCGATGGCAACTGGGTCCTCCCGAACCCGGCGCAGCCCGACGAGAACTTCACCGACTCCTGGACGACCACCGACGGGAGCGCTGATCGATTCTTCGAGTGGCTCCGGGCGGCTGGCGCGACGTTCAACGCATTCGAGACGAAGACGGCATTGG
>JAHECE010000257.1 GCA_024641895.1 Actinomycetales bacterium | reverse complement strand
CCGGGGGGCCCGAGAGCAGCACGCCGCGGGGGATCTGACCGCCGAGGCGGGCGTACTTCTCCGGGCGGCGGAGGAAGTCCACGAGCTCTGTGAGCTCGGCCTTGGCCTCGTCGATGCCGGCGACGTCGGCGAACGTGACCCGGCTGACCGCCCCGGCCTCGTAGCGCTTCGCACGTGAGCGACCGAGCCCGCCCATCGCCCCGCCGAAGCGGCGGAACACCATGATGAACAGGCCGACCAGCAGCAGCGTCGGCCCGAACGAGAACACGAAGATCTGCCACAGGGGGGCCTGGAGCGTCTCGGCGGTGATCTCGACGCCGGCGTTGCGGAGGACCTCGACGAGGTTCTCCTGGGTCGCGAACGTCGGTCGCTCGGTCTCGAAGCTGGTGCCGGTGTGCGCGTCGGGATCGTCGGCGGGGAAGGTGATCGGGGCCTTCAGCTCCCCGGTGATGGTCTGGCCGGCGCCGGTGACCTCGACGACGTTGCCGGCCTCGACCTGGTCGAGGAACACGCTGTAGGGAAGGTCCAGCCCGTTCTTCGGGCCCATCAGCAGCGTGGCGATCAGCCAGTTCACCGCCAGCAGCAAGGCGATGCCGAGCCAGAACGGGCGCCGCTTGTACGGGGGCACGGTGGCCGGACGCGTCTTCTTGGCTTCCTCGTCGACGCCTTCGACCGTCCACCCCTGCTTGGGATCGTCGGCCTCGTCACTCTGGCTCTCGTCGACGGTGGGCAGTTTGGACACGAATCGCTCCAGTGGTCACGCCTCGTCCGACGCGCGGCCGGCCGATCTGGTCGCCGTATCCATCGGCTGAAGTCGCCGATGCTTGACCTCCTCGGCCGCTGCGTCAGAAGACCCAGGGTTCGCGAGGCAGCGCCGAAGGCGCGAACCGGGCCACGAGCTCGGCGGCAGCGGGTTGTTCGCCCTGCCCGGCCAGGCCCAGCGACGCTGCGAGCAGTCCGAGGACGGCCCGGGGGGATTCCCCGAGCGCGACCCGGTCGTCCAGGGTGACCGCGCCATGGCGCTTCGCGAGCCGTCGTCGGTCGGGGCCGAGCACGAGCGGTACGTGCGCGTGCGCCGGGCGGGGGTACCCCAGCGTGTCGGCCAGGTGGAGCTGGCGCGGCGTCGAGGACAGGAGGTCGTCGCCGCGTACGACCTGTTCCACACCCTGGAAGGCGTCGTCCACGACGACGACGAGGTTGTACGCCGCGACCCCGTCGGCCCGCGCCAGGATGAGATCGTCGACACGGCCTTCCGAGGGCCCGGCCAGCCCGTCCACGAAGCGACAGACCGCGTCGCCCGCCCGCAGCCGGATCGACGACGGCGCCCCGTCGGCGACCCGAGCTGCCCGTTGCGCCTGCGTCAGCCCACGACAGGTCCCCGGGTACGCACCCTCGGGCAGATCGCCATGCGGTGCCGCGGCGGCCTCGCGGATCTCGCGTCGCGAGCAGAAGCACGGGTATGTCAGGCCGCGCTGCTCCAGGTCGTCGAGGACCGCGTCGTAGCGTTCCCGGTGCTCGTGCTGTCGGAGCTCGCCGTCCCAGTCGAGCCCCAGCCGCTCGAGATCCCGACGCTGCGAGTCGTAGAACTCCGGACGCACCACGACCGGGTCGAGATCCTCGAACCGCAGCACGAACTCCGACCCGGCCGAGCGGGCGAACAGCCAGGCCACCAGGGCGGTCCGGAGGTTGCCCAGGTGCAGGTGACCCGTCGGGCTCGGGGCGAATCGTCCGCGCATCTCGGCGGCGACACTACCGGCGCGCCGCTGCTTGCGCAGGCAGCACCGCGCCACGGGACCATGCCACTAGGGTCGTGCGCGTGAAGGTGTACACACGGGCAGGCGACGACGGCACGACCGGGCTGTTGTACGGCGGGCGGGTGGCGAAGGACTCGGTCCTGCCAACGGCCTACGGGGGTGTCGACGAGGCGCAGGCCGCGCTCGACGCCGCCCGGGCCGAGGCGCCGCGCGGCGGCGAGCTCGACCAGCTCCTGATCCCGTTGCTGCGTGACCTGTGGGTGCTCATGAGCGAGCTGGCGACGGCGCCCGAGAACCGGCACAAGCTCACCGCCGGTGCCACGCTCGTCACCGCGGAGATGGTGGCGGCGCTCGAGCACCACATCGACGACGTGTCCACCCGTTTCGAGCCGCCGACGGAGTTCGTGGCGCCGGGTCAGAACCGGGTGTCGGCGTTGCTCGACGTGTCCCGCACGGTCGTGCGGCGCGCCGAGCGCGACGCGCTCGCCGCGGCCGAACCGGGCTCCCACGTCGTGCCCTACCTCAACCGTCTGTCCGACCTGCTGTGGACCATGGCCCGCTGGCAGGAAGACGAATCGCTCCCCACACGCTCCATCGCATCACCGGAGGACTGACCCGTGTCGCTCGCCATCAACCTCGCCCGCTCCGTGCCGGCGCGTTCGGACCTCCACGTCGTGGGGGTCACCGCCGAGATGAGCAAGGCTGGTGTCGCCGATCTGGACGCCGCGCTCCTCGCCGGCGCCGGCTTCGAGGGCGGGGTCGGGCAGAGCGCCTACAGCTCCGGACCGCGCGGGCCCGTGCTCGCCGTGGGCCTGGGCGCGGCGGCCGACGTGGACACGGCCGGGCTGCGCGCTGTCGGAGCGGCCATCACTCGCGCCGCCCGCAAGCACAAGCGCATCTCGGTCGACGTCCTGACCCCGGTGCCCGACGAGATTCCCATCGTCGACGCGGCCCAGGCCCTGGTCGAGGGGCTGGTGCTCGGCAGCTACGAGTTCGTGGAGCACAAGTCCACGAAGGACGCGTCGGCGCTCACGAACGTCACGCTGGTCGGCACCGGCGGGGCACGCGTCACCCGTGGCATCGAGCGGGGTCTCGCCATCGCGGGGGCGGTCAACACGGCTCGCGATTTCGTGAACGAGCCGGGCGGCACCCTCACGCCCACCGTCTTCGCCCGCCGTACCGCAGCGCTCGCGAAGGAGCATGGCCTCGCCGCGAAGATCATGGACGCAGCGGCGATCAAGCGGGCCCGGCTGGGCGGCGTGCTCGGCGTGAACCGCGGCTCCGAACAGCAGCCGCGCTTCGTCGAGCTCGCCTACCGTCCTCGGGGCGCGAAGCGCCACATCGCGCTGGTGGGCAAGGGCATCACGTTCGATGCCGGTGGCCTGTCCATCAAGACCGGCGCCGGCATGATGACCATGAAGTGCGACATGGGCGGCGGGGCCGCCGTCATCGGGGCCATGGTCGCCATCGCCCAGCTGGCACCCAAGGTGCGGGTCACGGCCTACGTGCCGATGACCGACAACATGCTCGGAGGCGACGCGACCCGGCCCGGCGACGTGTTGCGCATCCGCAACGGCAAGACGGTGGAGGTGCTGAACACCGATGCCGAGGGGCGCCTGATCCTCGCCGATGCGCTGTCGCTGGCCTCGGAGGCCAAGCCCGACGCGATCGTCGACCTGGCCACGCTCACCGGCGCCTGCATGGTGGCACTGGGGCCGCGGTACGCCGGGGTGATGGGCACGGATGCGGCGTGGACCGCCGAGATCCTCGCTGCGGGCGGCCGCACCAACGAA
>JAHECE010000047.1 GCA_024641895.1 Actinomycetales bacterium | reverse complement strand
CTACTTCGCCGACACCGGCATGCTCGCGGCGATGCACGTGCTGCAGGCCCTCGGCGAGCAGAGCGCGCCGCTGTCCGCGCTCGCGGACGTCTATCAGCCGTACGCGGAGTCCGGCGAGATCAACTCGACGGTGAGCGACGTCCCGGCTGCGCGTGAGCGGGTTGTCGAGGCATTCGTCGAGCAGGGCCGCGGCGGAGACGTCACCGTCGACGAGCTCGACGGGCTCACCATCAGCCACTGGGGCGAGGTGCCGCGCTGGTGGTTCAACGTGCGGGCCTCGAACACCGAGCCGCTGCTGCGGCTGAACGTCGAGGCGGAGGACGAGGACGTCATGGAGAAGATCCGCGACGCCGTCCTGAGCCTCATCCGCGAGGACGCCCTCGGCGGTGGCGCCGCATGAGCGACGTCGCCCTCGAGCCCTGGCTGCGAGCCATCCTCCGTTGCCCGGTCACGGGCGCGACTCTCGTCGACGGAACGGGACCTGACGGTGCGCCGGAGCTGCACTCGACGCACGCCGAGCGGCCACTTGCCTACCCCGTCCGTGACGGCATCCCCGTGCTTCTCGAAGACGAGGCCCGGCCACTTTCCGGCTCGGCCTGAGCGGGGGGCGGATGGCACACGGCGGGAGCAACAAGGCGGTCCTCGCGGCGCTGGCCGCGAACCTGGGCATCGCCGTCACGAAGTTCGTGGCATACCTGCTGACGTTCTCGAGCTCGATGCTCGCGGAGTCGGTGCACTCACTTGCCGACTCCGGCAACCAGGTGCTGCTGCTCGTCGGCGGCAAGAGCGCCCGGCGGGCGGCCACCCAGACCCACCAGTTCGGTTACGGCCGTGACCGCTACATCTATGCCTTCATCGTCTCCATCGTGCTCTTCAGCCTGGGCGGGCTGTTCGCCCTGTACGAGGCGTGGCACAAGTTCGCCGACCCGCACCCGATCGAGTCCTGGCAGTGGGTGCCCGTCGTCGTGCTCCTCGTGGCGATCGGGCTGGAGTCGGCCTCTTTCCGAACGGCCATCCGGGAGGCGAACCTCGTCCGGGGCGACCAGTCCTGGGTGCAGTACGTCAGGGACGCCAAGGCGCCGGAGCTGCCCGTCGTGCTGCTCGAGGACGCCGGTGCCCTCATCGGCCTGGTCCTCGCGCTCGGCGGGGTGTCCCTGACCCTCGTGACGCACGACGGCCGCTGGGACGCCGTCGGCAGTGCCTCGATCGGGGTGCTCCTCGTCGGGATCGCGATCGTCCTCGCGATCGAGATGAAGTCCCTCCTGGTCGGGGAGTCGGTGAGCCCGCGTCACCAGACGGCGATCGCCGCCGCTCTGGTCGGACCAGGCGTCGCCTCGGTCATCCACCTGCGAACACTCCACCTCGGCCCCGAGCAGGTCCTCGTCGGGGCCAAGATCGAGATCGACGGCGCCGAGGAGCGTGTCCGGGCGGCGGTGCCCCTCGAGGTGATCATCTACCTCGAGCCGGACCTGCGCCGCAGCATCCGGGCCTGACGCCGACCTCGTCACGCCTGGGGGCGGCCGCCGGGCAGGCGGGGACGGGTGCCACGGCTCCCACCTGGGTACGCTGGGCCGTCCTGTACCGGCCCGTGCCGGGCGCCCGTCGACCCCGAGGTGAGCATGCCCGCTCCTACCGACCCCGCCGCCGCTGCCCTCGACGAGGTGCCGGGCCGCTTCCGGGTCCGTGACCTGCACCTTGCAGAGGCAGGACGGCACCAGATCCGTCTCGCGGAGCACGAGATGCCCGGTCTGATGGCGTTGCGGGGAGAGTACGCGCAGGAGCAGCCCTTGGCCGGCGCCCGGATCGCCGGCTCCCTGCACATGACGGTGCAGACGGCGGTGCTCATCGAGACCCTCACGGCGCTGGGGGCGCAGGTCCGCTGGGCCAGCTGCAACATCTTCTCCACCCAGGACGAGGCCGCTGCCGCCGTCGTGGTCGGCCCCCGGGGCACACCCGCCGACCCTCAGGGGGTCCCGGTCTTCGCCTGGAAGGGCGAGACGCTCGAGGAGTACTGGGCCTGTACCGAGCAGGTGCTGTGCTGGCCCGCCGAAGCCCCGGGCAGTGTCGCCGGCGGGCCTCTGGACGGGCTCGGTGCGTCCGGTCCCAACCTCATCCTCGACGACGGCGGCGACGCGACGTCGTTGGTCCATCAGGGTGTGGTGGCCGAGTCGACGGGCGCCCTCGCCGCTGACCCGCTGCCGGGGGAGCGGGGCTACTCCCCGGACCTCGTCGTGGTCCGCGCGCTGCTGCGGCGATCGCTCGCCGCCGACCCGAGCCGCTGGCGGCGGATCGCCGCAGAGATCCTCGGCGTCAGCGAGGAGACGACTACGGGAGTGCACCGGCTCTACCAGCTCGCCGAGGCGGATGAGCTGTTGTTCCCGGCGATCAACGTCAACGACTCGGTCACGAAGTCGAAGTTCGACAACATCTACGGCATCCGGCACTCCCTGCCGGACGGCATCAATCGCGCCACGGACATCCTCATCGGCGGCAAGGTGGCGGTCGTCGCCGGCTACGGGGACGTGGGCAAGGGTGCCGCGCAGGCCCTGCGTGGTCAGGGTGCGCGGGTCGTCGTCACGGAGATCGACCCCATCTGCGCGCTCCAGGCGGCGATGGACGGTTTCCAGGTCGCCCGGCTCGAGGACGTCGTCGGCCAGGGCGACTTCTTCATCACGGCCACCGGGAACACCGGCGTGATCTCCGCCGCGCACCTGGCGGCGATGAAGGACAAGGCCGTCGTGGGGAACATCGGTCACTTCGACGACGAGATCGACATGGCGGGTCTCGCCGCGGTGCCCGGCATCGTCCGGACCGAGATCAAGCCCCAGGTCCACGAGTGGACGTTCGCCGCCGACGGCGAGACCGCGGAGCGCTCGGTCATCGTCCTGTCCGAGGGTCGTCTGCTCAACCTCGGCAACGCCACGGGGCACCCGTCCTTCGTGATGTCGGCGTCGTTCGCCAACCAGGTCATCGCCCAGCTCGAGCTGTATGCCCGCGCGGCGGAGTACGGCGTCGGCGTGCACCGCCTGCCCAAGGTCCTCGACGAGAAGGTGGCCCGGGCGCACCTCGCGGCGCTCGGCGTCGGTCTCACCGAGCTGACGAAGGAGCAGGCCGAGTACCTGGGCGTCGATGTCGCCGGGCCCTACAAGCCGGAGCACTACCGGTACTGAGCATGCCCCGCGATCGCTCCCAGGTCGCGCCTGGGTCGACGATCCGGGTGTATCCGGACCGTTACCGACGATGGCGCGCCGGCCGACCGGGCGCGGCCTACCGTGGATCCATGAGCGCGACATGTCGCCGCCTGCGGCGAATCGCAAGGTCCGGCGCGATCCTCGCCCTTGTCGTCGGGCTGGCCGCCTGTTCCTCGGGCGGGGGCGCGGACTCCCTCTCGCCTGGCGCCGACGGCGGGTCTGCGGTGGGCGGGGAAGGTGAGGTCACGGGCGACGCCGCACGGGGGCCGATCGAGGGCGACGCCTCGGAGGACCGGCAGGTGATCACCACAGGTTCGATCACCCTGGTCGTCGCAGATGCGATCGAGGCGGCCGACGAGGCCGCGGGGATCGCGGAGGCGGCCGGTGGCCGCGTCGACAGCCGAACGGAGCGCGACGACGTCGCCGGCGTGCCGGCAAGCGCGTACCTGACGATCCGGGTGCCGGCTGACGAGGTCGCCGCGGCCGTCGAAGACCTCAAGGCCCTCGGCGAGCTGCGCACCCTGTCGCTCGACCGGCAGGACGTCACGCTCACGGTGACCGATCTCGACGCGCGCATCAATGCGCTTCAGGTCTCGATCACGCGCCTCGAGGACCTGATGAGCACGGCGACGACGACCGCGGACCTGCTCGAGGCCGAGAAGGCCCTGACCGAGCGGCAGGCGAACCTCGACAGCCTCCAGGCGCAGCGCAACTACCTGGGCGAGCAGGTCGCCCTTGCGACCCTCTCCCTGTCGTTGCTGCCCCGTGAGGTCATCCCGGTGCCTGCGCCTGGCGGGTTCCTGGGCGGGCTCCAGACCGGCTGGACCGCGCTCATCAACGCGGTGAACCGGACGATCGAGGTCGTGGGCGTCCTCGTCCCGTGGACGGTGCTCGCGGGCATCGTCGTCGGTGTCGTGCTCCTCGTGCGCAGGCGTCGACCGCCGCGGTCGAGCCGGCCGGAGCATCAGGGCGGGCCGTCCGGCGGCCCGGGGCCGCAGTCGTACCCGGCTCCCGGGCCCGCCGGCCCACCGGCACCGGCATCCCCGGGAGGCGGGGCCCCTCCTGCGCCGGAGCCGCGGACTACCGGTACCGACGAGGCGTGAGGGGTCTGCGCCGAGTGCCGACGGCGATGCCGGGCGTGGTCCGCGGGTGAGTCGCCGGCGCGCGGCTCACCAGGGCAGCGCTGCGGGCATGGCGCAGTGCCCCGGGTCACCCGGGGCACTGCGCCATGTGGCGATAGCGACCGCTTCGGCCGCGGCAGCTCGGTCGTCGCCGCGTCCGAAATGCAGCTCTGCCGTCGCCGGCGCGCCTGCGTCCGGCGCGGCCGCCGCTGACGGTGTCGTGCCGTGGCCTACCGCGTCGATGTTGCGGCGCACCGGGCTGCCCGTGCGCCGACGACTCTGTGGCGCGGGGCAGGAAGTGCGCGGAATGCGATGGATCTACGACTGCAGGTTCGGGCTCGTCTTGCCCCTCACGGGTGCTTGCCCAGGCGGTCGAGGTTGACCAGGTCACCTATGACCGATCACCGCGTGCGGCTCGGACGTCGTCGTCGGCGTCTGTAACCTCACGGCGGGGCGCACCGGTGGCCGTCGTTGGCTGCCGGTGCCTGGAATGCCCAGTCCTGACGGGTCGTACCTACGGCCTCGGTTCGAGGCCGGCGAAGACGATGTCGACGACCTCGCCCAGCGCCTGCTCCGGCGTCAGGCCTGTCTCGGCGATGACGTCCTCGCGGAGCAGTCCGTCGAGCGCGCCGAGCAAGATCTCGCGCAGGACGGTTGCGCGCACCGCGCGCAGCCGACCCTCGGCGACCGACTCCTCGACGAGCGCCAGCGTCTGCTCCCACCCCGTACGGAGGTGATGCACGATCCGGTCGTACACGGCCGGGTACGCCTCGCGCGCCAGTCGGATGACTGACGGGTCGGCGATCTCGGCGCGGTCCGACATGACCGTGAGCAGCCGCTTGAGCTTGGTGACCGTGTCGAGGTTCGGGTCCGACGTGATCTTGGCCTCGCGGGCCGTGATGGTCGCGAACGCGTCGTCGATGACGATCGCGAGGACCTCTTCCTTGGTGCCGACCTGTTCGTAGATCGTCCGCTTGCTCATTCGCAGGCGGCGAGCGAGGTCATCCATCGTGAAACGGATGCCGCGCTCGGCGTAGAGATCGACGGCGGCTTCGACGACGCGGTCACGTAGGTCTCTGCCCACGCGCGTGCGGTCCGAACCGACCCTGGATAGCCCGTAGAAAACAGGCATAGTTGCGCTCATGCCAATACACCCCCCGGGGGGACTCTAGCGTTCGGCGGCGGGCCGGGAGGGGTATTTGATTGCGTGTCTTTCGAGGTATCCCTGCAGGTGTCAACGTGTGCCGTCGATGCCGAACGGCAGTCGTCCGACCCGCTCGGTCTCGGCGTCGATGCGGTCTCTGCGTGCGACTGCGATCGCATATTCGCGGTCCCGGCGCACCACGAGCACCGCGGCCAGAAACCGCTCCGGCGGGGTGCCCCACGGTGGCGGCGGCGAGACCAGGGGCTCGACGCGCGCGGCGAGGGCGCGGCCGAGAGTCTCTCTCGAGTGCGGGTTCAGCGTCGGCGCCCGGGCGATGAACCTGCGTGCCGTGAGTGCGACGCCGTCCGGCAGCGCTCGGATGTCGGCGTTGCCGGCCCATCGTGCGAGTTCGGGCGGCATCGTGAGCGGTGGCCCGACCTGCTGTGCGGCACGCACCCGCACGCAGTAGGTCCCGGCGGCGATGTCGCCGAGCCGCTTGCCCTTGGGGTGCAGGATTGCGACCACGAGGGCGATCCCGCCCGCGGTGAGCCAGAGCTCGCCGATTCCGAGCAGCGCTCGGGTGAACGCCTGCCGGAAGCGCACGGGGCCGCCGTCGTCCCTGACGATAGCGATGCCGGCCGCCAGCTTGCCGAGCGAGCGGCCGCGGGTCAGGGTCTCGACCGTCGTCGGGATCACGACGGTCACGGCGGCGATCGTGGCGATGGCGACCGCGGCGAATGCCGCCTCGTCCGACGGCGGTACGGCAGCGATGAGCATGCTCACGCTGACGGCGATGGCCGCGTAGAGCACGATGTCGAGCGCTGCCGCGAGCACCCGGGTCAGGACGGAGGCCGCGCGGACCTCGAGTGCGACGGCTTCGCCCGTGACGATGACGTCGTCGGCCAGCCCCGTGGCGTGCGCTGTCATGTGTGGCAGGGTATCCAGCGTGGACGTCGACGCGTTCTCCGCCGTGCACGAGGCGCAGTGGCAGCGGTTCAAGGACCTCGTCCACCGACGTCGCCTCACCGGGCCCGAGGCCGACGAGCTGGTCCGGCTCTACCAGACCACGGCCACGCACCTTTCCATGGTCCAGTCGGCTGCACCCGATCCGGCCCTGGTGGCCCGGCTGTCCGGCCTCCTCGCCCGGGCGCGGGTCGCCATCGCAGGTTCCCACGAGCCGTCCTGGTCGGACGTCGTCGAATTCGTCCGCCGGTCGCTGCCCGCGGCCCTGTACCGGATTCGCTGGCTGACGGTCGCAGTGATGCTCGCGTTCTGCGCCCTCGCGGTCACCGCCGGCTGGTGGGTGGCGACCACCCCGGAGGCGCAGGCCGTCGTG
This sequence comes from Actinomycetales bacterium, assembly GCA_024641895.1. Classification (GTDB taxonomy): domain Bacteria; phylum Actinomycetota; class Actinomycetes; order Actinomycetales; family JAHECE01; genus JAHECE01. Next base: position 6,591 of record JAHECE010000047.1, on the reverse strand, counting down.
GGCAGCCCGGCCGAGCTCCAGCGGTACACGGAACAAGCGTTCGAGGCGTACTACTCCTCGGCGCCTGCGCCGTCGTTCGCCGCGCAGGTCTGGTCCAACAACGCCTGGATCGCCGCGCAGGCCATCGGTCTGGGCATCACAGGCGTCTTCCCGGTGTGGGTCCTCGGCCAGAACGCCATCGCAGTCGGTGCTGCCGCCGGGGTGATGGCCGAGTACGACCGGCTCGGCGTCTTCTTCGGCCTGATCCTGCCGCACGGGCTGATGGAGCTGACCGCGATCTTCGTCGCGGGTGCGGCCGGTCTGCGCATCTTCTGGTCCTGGGTGGCGCCCGGGCCCGTGCCCCGCGGGCGGTCCGTCGCGCGCGAGACGAGATCGCTGGTGACCGTGGCGCTCGGGCTGGTCGGCGTCCTCGGGATCTCCGGCTTGGTGGAAGCCTTCGTGACGCCTTCAGGGCTACCGGGACCGGTGAAGATCGTCATCGGTGCGCTCGTCCTGGCCGCGTTCTGGGCCTACGTGCTCATCCTCGGCAGGCGCGCCGTCCGCGACGGCGTGACAGGCGACCTCGACACCGATCGCGCGGGCTATGTCCCGGTGACGGCGGGCTGAGCGCACCTCGCAAGGCTTGGGACGGACCTAGAGCCGTCCAGCTGCCTTGAGTGCGAGGTAGGCATCGGCCAGCGCGGGAGCCAGCTCCTCGGGTCCGGCGTCGACGACGTCGATCCCCTTGCGACGAAGGGCGGCGGCCGCCGCCTCCCGCTCGAGACCCGCCCGCTCCGCCGCGGCCGCGCCGAAGGCCTCCGCGCTCGAGCCGCGCGCAGTGCGCAGCTCCGCCAGGACCGGGTCCGACGCCGAGGCCAGCACGACCCGGTGATCCCGGGTGAGGGCCGCCGCGACCGGCAGCAGCCCATTTACGACGGCCGCGGGCTCGAGGGCGGTGAGCAGGACCACGAGTGACCGGTGGGACAGTCGTTCGCGGACCACTCTGGTCACGGCGGTCCAGTTCAGCTCGACCAGCGCCGGGGCCAGGGGTGCCATGGCGCCTGCCATGGCACCCAGCAGCGCCGCGCCGCCTGCCCCCGCGACTCGCGCACGCACGGCCCGGTCCACCGCGACGAGCTCGACCCGGTCGCCGGCTCTCGAGGCGAGGGCGGCCAGCAGCAGCGCGGCCTCCAGCTGGGCCTCGAGCCGGGGAGCGTCGCCGAGCCGGGCGGCGGAGAGGCGGGAGACGTCCAGGACGATGAGGACGCGACGGTCCCGCTCGGGTCGCCAGGTGCGCACGACGGGTTCGGTCCGCCGGGCTGTGGCGCGCCAGTCGATCGCGCGGACGTCGTCGCCGGCGACGTACGTGCGTAGCGAGTCGAACTCGGTGCCGGGACCTCGCACCTGCACGGCCGACCGGCCGTCCATCTCCCGCAGCCGGGCGAGCCTGCTGGGCAGGTGGCGCCTCGAGCGGAACTCCGGCAGGACGCGCAGGGTGGCGGGCGCATCCCGGGAAGACTGCCTGGCGGCCAGTCCGAGGGGGCCGAACGCCCGCAGCGTGACGAGGTCGGCGTGCAGGTCACCTCGTCGTGTGGGGGCGAGCCGGGTCAGGATCCGCAGGCTCTCGCCAGGCGCGACGCGCACGGCGTGCCGGTTGGCCTGGGCGCCGGCCGAGGGCTGCCAGGCGTCCCGCACGACGCCTCGGTAGATCCTGCTGCCGTCGTTCACGAGGGTGATCGCGGACGACACGGACTCCGTGAGGCGGACGCCGTCGGGGGCCCGGCGCGTGACCTCGACCCTGCTCAAGGGCGTCGCCATCGCGAGGTCGGCGGCTGTCAGGAGCAGGAGCACGCCCAACCAGGCCACGACCGTGACCAGACGCGGCGCCAGGAGCACCGGGATGAGGCCGGCTGACGCGAAGGCGACGGCGCGCCCGGAGATCGCCATGGGCGAAGCCTCAGCGGGGGACGGGCACGGCCGCCAGGACGCCGTCGAGGACGCCCTCGGCGCTGACGCCTTCGAGCTCGGCCTCGGGGCGCAGCTGCACGCGGTGCCGCCACGTGGGGTGGGCCAGCGCCTTGACGTCGTCCGGTGTCACGAAGGTTCGGCCCGACAGCCATGCCCAGGCACGCGCGGTGGCGATCAGGGCGGTCGCACCTCGTGGCGAGACGCCCAGGGAGAGTGAGGGTGACGTGCGGGTCGCCCGACCGAGGTCGACGACGTAGCCGAGCACCTCAGGTCCCACCTCGACGCGGGCCACCTGGGCCCGGGCCGCGTCGAGATCCGCCGGTGACGCGACCGCTCGGACCCCGGCACCCGCGAGGTCGCGTGGGTCGAAGCCGGTGCTGTGCCGGCGAAGCACCTCGATCTCGGCGGCCCGCTCCGGGAGGGGGAGCAGCAGCTTGAGCAGGAAGCGGTCGAGCTGTGCCTCGGGAAGGGGGTAGGTGCCCTCGTACTCGACCGGGTTCTGGGTGGCGATCACGACGAACGGCTCAGGCAGCAGTACCGGCTTGCCGTCAACGCTGACCTGGCGCTCCTCCATGGCCTCGAGAAGTGAGGCCTGGGTCTTCGGGGGCGTCCGGTTGATCTCGTCGGCAAGCAGGAGGTTGGTGAAGACGGGGCCCTGCCGGAACGAGAAGGCGGCGTTGCGCGAGTCGAAGACGAGGGATCCAGTCACGTCGCCCGGCATGAGGTCGGGCGTGAACTGGACGCGCTTGAAGTCGAGCTCGAGCGAGGTCGCGAGCGCGCGCACCAGAAGCGTCTTGGCCACGCCGGGCACGCCCTCGACCAGCACGTGACCCCGGCACAGGAGAGCGATCACGAGGCCGGTGACCGCGGCGTCCTGGCCCACCACGGCCTTGGCGACCTCGGCGCGGACCGCGGCCAGGGCGTCTCGTGCCGCCTTCTCGTCGACGGCGGAAGGCCGGGCCGGTGTCGGGGTGATCATGGGCGAACCTCGCTTTCCAAGGAGTCGAGTGCGCGGACCAGGTCGAGCTGTGCCGCGTCGTCCTCCGGTGCCGGACCGTACATGAGGCGGCCGACCTCGCTCGGGGGACGCCCCGTGGCGCGAGCCAGCGCCTCGATCAGGGCTGGCGGTCCGGACGACTCGGGAACGCCGACGCGATGCGCGAGCCGGCTGGCCGTGCCGGCACGCAGGGCGGCGGCCGCGTGCCCGTGAGCGTGGGCCCGCCGGTACAGCCGGGCGCGTCCGATCGTGGTCTCGGCGGGCGGCACCAGCACGGGCAGGGGTTCGACGACGACTCTGCCGAGGCGGCGTCCCCGCCACAGCGCCGTCGCGAGAAACACGAGAATGCCCCAGGCGGCGACGGCTCCGGCCCCGGGTGGCACCAGCGAGCCGCTCGGCTCGAGCCCGGAGTCGGTCGGCGACGGCACGAACCAGGTGAGGTGCTGCGTGCGTCCGAGGGCGCGCAGCACGAGGGCAGCGTTGCCGGCCTCGTCGAGCCCCTCGTTGGTGAAGGGGCGGCTGTTGGCCAGGACGCGGATCGTGCGATCCCCGTCGCTGACGACGGCGTAGGCGCCAACTCCCGGCTCGGGCTCCGAGCCGGGCTCGGCAGTGCCGGGAAAGCAGATGATCACGCCGCCCCCGATGGCGCGCACGTCGCCGGAGCCTGTCGACAGAGTCTGTGCTGCGAGCGCGTCCGGGTCCGAGCAGCCGGCGTCGCGGACACCATCGGCCCCGAGGCCCGTGGTCTCGAGGATCCTGCGCAGCGGCTCGAGCTCGGAGTAGGTGAGATTCGTGAGCACGAGGTCCGCTCCGGTGTGATCCACCGCCCGCCACTGGGCGGCGCTGAGCAGGTCTGGATGGGTGATGAAGAGGGTGTCCCCGGCCTCGGTCGAGGCAGTCGCCGCGGCCACGGTGCGCTCGAAGGTGATCTGAACGCCTTCGCGCTCGAGGATCTGGGCGAGCGCCCGGGCGCCCGCCGGCCTCGGGTTGTCCGGCGCGAGCGGCAGGCTCGACGGCGGACGCTCGACGACGAGCGTCAACACCGTGAGAAGCAGCAGAGCGATCACGATGGACGCGGGCCACCACCAACGGCCGATGCGCCGCCGAGCCGCGGGTTCGCCGACGGCGCCCCGCGGCGGCGCTGTGCCTGCGCCGTCCCGGTTGGCGGTGCCGTCTGCCCCGAGCGACGCCCCAGTGCTCATCGCGGCGTCCCGTCGAGGACGTCGGCGCCCGCGGCGGGCAGGTCGGCTCCGGTTCTCGTCGGCCTGGCGGCGTGAACCTGCCGGTCGAGGGCCTTGAGCCAGGCGTCGTCAGCCGAGTCGCCGCTCTTGTGCCCGTAGGCGACTCGGTCGAAGAGCGTGCCGGCAGCCAGCAGCTCCCCGGCCAGGCCGGGCAGGCGCCGTCCCGCCTCGACGACGGCCTCGCGCGCCGTGAGGCCGGGCCGGTCCTCGAGGATCGTCCGCTCGACGAGGGCGCGGACCAGTGCGCGGAACCTGTCGAGGATCGCGGCAGACACCTCGCCTCGTGCCGCTGCGGAGTCCGCCGCCGCACGAAGCTGCGCCGCGCTGCGGGTGTCGCCCTCGAGCACGCCGGTCGTCGGCGCGGACGCGCGCCGCCGGCGCCCCGGCGGGCCGACCACCATCGCGACCGTGACTGCGACGGCGGTCAGCAGGACGGCGGCTGAAGGTACGAGCCAGCCCGCACCGCCCGAGCCGAGCCGGGTCAGCTCGTCGATCCGCTCGAAGAGCCAGTCCAGCAGGCGCTGGACGAGTCCGGTGCGCTGCGTGTAGATGGCCCGCGCGAGCTCGTCCGTCGCCCAACGACGTGCCTCTGCGGCGTCCGGCGCGACAGGCACGTCGGCCGGCTGAACCAGGGCGCGGTCGGACCACCGCGCGCTCAGGGCCACGAGAGCCGCCCCGGTCAGAGCGACTGCTCCGAAGCCCGCGCGAGCTCGAGGTCGAGCCCTTCCTTGCGCATGCGCACGTCGATGTAGAGCAGCGCGATCACGGCCGCCGTGAACGGCGTCGTGAGGGCGGCGGCCACGATCTGGGCGATCGTCGTCCCGATGAGGTAGGCCGGGGAGAACATCGCGCCGGTCGGGTCCGGCCCGGTGAGCTGCAGGATGAGCGAGGTCGATCCGCTGATCGCCCCCGAGACGATGCTGACCAGCACCATCGTGAGGAGGTAGATGCCGAGGACACGCCAGAAGGCGCCGGTCGTCAGGACCCAGCCGCGGCGCAGCGCGGCGACGATCCCGGCGCGCTCGAGCATGAGGGCCGGGGTTGCGAGCACGGTCTTGGTGACGAGGTAGGAGACGGCGACGATCACGAGCAGGAGGCCGAGCGCCCCGACCGCTATCGCGAGCCCGACCTGTTCCTGCGCGAGGGCGACGATCAGGATGGCCGCCCACGGCACCAGCGGCGCGATCACGATGAGCAAGACCAGGAAGCTCAGGGCGAGCAGGCGCAGGATCTGTCCCTTGGCCGATGCCCAGACCTCCCCGAGGCCGGCTGTGCGCCCCAGCACGGACTGGCTGACCGAGATGATCAAGAGGCCGGACAGGATGGTCGTGACGACGCCCGAGATCGTCGACGCACCCAAGGTCACGCCGAGCTGCGCCACGAGATCGCCGAGCGCGGCGTCCAGGTTCTCCAGGTCGGAGGCGGTGCCGGACGTCGAGGTGATCACGAGCGACTCGAGGTCCTGGAACACCGACCAGGTGATCGCGAGCTGGATGAGCGCCGTGACGGTGACGACGGCGGCCGAGAGCCCGAACATCACCCGCGGATTGGTGCGGATGGCTCGGAAGGCGCCGTCGAGCAGCTCACCGAGGGACAAGGGGCGTAGGGGGATGATCCCCGGCTTCGGCGCGGCCGGTCGCTGGGCATAGCCGTACGGTGCGCCCGGGGCCTGTCCGTACTGCCCGTACTGACCCGGCCCGTACTGACCCGGCCCGTACTGACCCGGCCCGTACTGACCCGGGCCGTACTGACCCGGGCCGTACTGACCCGGGCCGTACTGACCCGGGCCCGCCGGGGCCTGGCTGTCCCGCGGTTCGCCCGGCTGCGACGACGCAGGCGGCTGCGAGGCGTACTGGCCCCAGCGCGGGGGCTGCGCTGCGCCCCAGGCGTTCTGCTCGGGCTGGGCCCCGGACGGCGCGCTCGAGCCCGTGCCGTCGTCAGGCGCAGGGGCTGCGTCGCGTCCCTCGGTCATCAGCGGTGCTCCTGTTCTGGGCGGTTTCTGGGCGTTCGTCCTGACGGTCTTGCGCGTCGAGCGCAGTCATCGTGTCACGCGGGGCCGACACCGCCGTCGCGACGCCCCCTTCGCTTTCCTCACCTGGTCTTTTCCCATTCGTCCAGGCCGGTCGCCTCGAACGCGGGCCCGTGGGTGCCACCATGGGCATATGACTGGTCGGGTCCTGGTCGTCGACGACGACACCGCGCTTGCCGAGATGATCGGCATCGTGCTGGAGGGTGAAGGATTCGAGCCGCTGTTCTGTGCCGACGGAGCAGGTGCGCTCGAGGCGTTTCGCGCCGCGGAGCCGGACGTCGTGCTCCTCGACCTGATGCTCCCCGGCCTGGACGGGATCGAGGTCTGCCGCCTGATCCGGGCCGAGTCCGACGTGCCGATCGTGATGCTCACCGCGA
>JAHECE010000046.1 GCA_024641895.1 Actinomycetales bacterium | reverse complement strand
GGCCGCGATCTCCCGCGTCCTGGCCCGCGACGGCGCCTACGTCGTCGCGGTCGACCTGCCGACGTCGGGCGAGTCGCTGGCGGCGGTCGCGAACGAGGTCTCAGGCACGGCCGTGCAGCTGGACATCACGGCCCCCGACGCGACCGAGCGTCTCCTCAGCCACGTCAGGCCGCGCCACGGCCGCCTCGACGTCGTGGTGCACAACGCCGGGACGCTGCGGGACAAGCTTCTGGTCAACATGACCCGACAGCAGTGGGACCTCGTGCTCGCGGTCAACCTGGGCGCCCAGCTGCAGATCAACGCCGAGCTCCTCGCCGCGGACGCCCTCGGCCCGCACGCGCGGCTCATCTCGCTCGCCTCCACGAGCGGCATCGCCGGCAACCGGGGCCAGACCAACTACGCCGCCTCCAAGGCGGGGATCATCGGGATGACCCGCGCCCTCGAGCCGATCCTTGCCGAACGCGGCGGGACGGCGAACGCCGTCGCCCCGGGGTTCATCGAGACCGACATGACCGCGAGCATCCCGGCCGTGGCGCGGGAGGTAGCGCGCCGCGCCAACAGCCTGCGGCAGGGCGGCCTGCCGGTCGACGTCGCCGAGGCCATCGCCTTCCTCGCGTCACCGCAGGCGGGCGGGATCAACGGCCAGACCCTGCGGGTCTGTGGGCAGTACGTCTTCGGGCGATAACCGGGGCGCGACCGGCCACCCGCCGCTCCTGGGCCACCCGCCGCCTCGCGCGAGTTTTCCACCGACGTCTCCAGTTTTCCACACGCGCTAACGAGTCCGTGCACCCAGTACCTGGCGGTACGCCCGAACAGCGACGGGGTACGCCGGAACCGCAACGCATTCATGACGACGATGTTGCACGACGGAAACATGAGCAGCTCTCCGGTACCGCTGCGGGCCTGCAGGGCCCCCGGAGCGGCAAGTTATCCACAGTTCTGTGCACACCTGTGTGGATGTCCCCCCACGACGTGCACGAACACCTGTGGACACGCATGTGGACCCGCGGTGGACGAAAACTGCCGCCGGATACCCCTTGCAGATGAACGCGAGGAGGCGTAAACCTGAGGTATCGGATCACAAGGAAACGACAGTTCCGGGGTGTACCTCGGTGATGTCGAGTCCGAGCGGTTCGGGCCAGCCGGAGAACGGCGGACCACCTTGACGGATTCAAACCCGACAAGACGCGGATGACGACGCGGGTGTCCGTACGAACCGACTGGGAGACTGTGCCCGCAACGGCCGCGACCCAGTCGCCCCCGTTACGGCCTGCATCGGCAGAGCAGGGTCGAGCAGCCACCGCACGGTAGGCACTCCGACAGACCCACAGCCGAGACCCAGGCCCCTCGACAGACACGCCGAGGGGCCTCCGTCTGTCCGGACCCAGGTCGCCGGGTCGGGTCGAGCAGCCCCGGTCTGGTGCCTCGGACGCCGAGATCTGCCTCAGACCGGCGGGACGCCGAGCTCAGACAGCAGAGCCAACACGCGCCCGCGGATCTCGTCGCGGATCACCCTGACCGGCTCGATGCCCTGGCCGGCCGGATCGGCGAGCGCCCAGTCCTCGTAGCGGGTGCCGGGGAAGACGGGGCACACGTCGCCGCAGCCCATGGTGATCGCGACGTCCGACGCCTCGACGGCGTCCGGGGTGAGGACCTTGGGCTGCTCCCCCGAGAGGTCGATCCCGACCTCTCTCATGGCCTCGACCGCGACGGGGTTGATCCGGTCCGCCGGCATCGAACCGGCGGAGCGGACCTCGACTGCGCCACCCGACAGCGAGCGCACGAAGCCGGCTGCCATCTGCGAGCGGCCGGCGTTGTGGACGCACACGAAGAGGACGCTCGGGCGGGTCTGCTCAGGGCTCATAGGCCCGAGCATGACACCGTCGCCCGACATCCGGCTGAACGACGGGTTAACGGTGGGCGAAGAGCTCACTGGACGAGGAGCTCACTGGACGAGGAGCTCAGCGCGCGGCGACCAGCGAGTGCAGCACGGACGTGAAGAACCTCAGCCCGTCGACGCCCGTGCGCGGCCCGCGGGCGCCGTCGGGGCCGAAGCCGGCCTCGACCGCGTGCTCCGGGTGCGGCATGAGCCCGACCACGTTGCCGGCCTCGTTGGCGATGCCGGCGATGTCGCGGTGCGAGCCGTTGGGGTTGCGTCCGACGTAGCGGAAGACGACCCGCCCCTCGCCCTCCAGCGCGTCGAGCGTGCGGGCGTCGGCCACGTAGCCCCCCTCGCCGTTCTTCAGGGGGATCGTGACGACCTCGTTCGCCGCGAAGTCGCCCGTCCAGGCCGTCGCCGTGCTCTCGACCCGGAGCTCCTGGTCGCGGCACACGAACGTGCGGTGGTCGTTGCGGATGAGCGCGCCCGGCAGCAGGTGGGCCTCGCAGAGGATCTGGAACCCGTTGCAGATCCCGAGGACGGGCAGGCCCGCCCGCGCGGCGTCGACGACCTCGGTCATCACGGGTGCGAAGCGGGCGATCGCGCCGCAGCGCAGGTAGTCGCCGTAGGAGAAGCCGCCGGGCAGCACGACCGCGTCGACGCCCCGCAGATCGGTGTCGGCGTGCCAGAGCGCCACGGGCTCGGCGCCGGAGAGTCGGACGGCGCGAGCGGCGTCGCGGTCGTCGAGCGATCCCGGGAAGGTGACGACCCCGATGCGGGCGCTCGCCAGGGTGCCCGCCGCCATCACGCGAGATCCTCGATCGGGGCGACCCGCACGACATCCTCGATGACCGGGTTCGACAGCAGCGTCTCAGCGGCGCGACGGACGTCCGCGAGGACCTCGGCCGTGGCCTCGCCGTCGACCTCGATCTCGAAGCGCTTGCCCTGACGCACCTCGCTGATGCCGGTGAAGCCCAGGCGCGGCAGCGCGCGCGCGACGGCCTTGCCCTGCGGGTCCAGGATCTCGGGCTTCGGCATGACCTCGACGACGACGCGTGCCATGGGGTGGGCTCCCTGCTCGGGGTGCGCGCGGAGCACCGCGCCGGACGACGGGTCAAGGGTAGCGCCGAGCGGAACCCGCGCCCGAAGGCGATATCGTCCGAGAATGGCGACAGAGGTAGCGCGCGGTGCTGCGCGATCACGATCCGCCTCGAAGCTCGCCGGTCCCCCCACGATCCGCCAGGTCGCGGCCGTGGCGGGCGTGTCCCGGGCGACAGCGTCCCGGGTCATCAGCGGCAGCGAGCTGGTCAGCGACAAGGCCCGGGCCGCCGTGGAGAAGGCGATCGAGGAGCTGGGCTTCGTGCCCAACCCGGTCGCCCGCAACCTGGCCCGCGGCCGAACGGGTTCCATCGCCCTCGTCGTACCGGAGCCCAACGCCCGAGTCCTGTCGGATCCCTTCTTCGCCGAGATCATCGTCGGCCTCTCCGACCAGCTCGACGACCAGGACCTGCAGGTGATCCTCCTGATCGCCCGTCCGGGCGAACGCACCGAGAAGATCGTGCGATACCTCACCGGCGGGCACGTCGACGGCGCCGTCATCGCCTCCCACCACCGCGACGACACCCTCAACCGCCGCATCTCCGCCGGCCCGCTGCCCTGTGTCTTCGTGGGGCGACCCCTGGGCGTGGCGAACGCGCACTACGTCGACGTCGACAACTACCGCGCCGGGCGGCAGGCAGCCGAGTACCTCATCTCCACCGGCCGCACACGCATCGCCACCATCGCCGGCCCCACGGACATGACCGCCGGCATCGACCGCCTCGCGGGCTGGCGCGACGCCATGAGCAACGCCGGCCTGCCCACCGACGCCGTCGCCCACGGCGAGTTCACCCAGGCCAGCGGCGCCACTGCCATGGATCGCCTCCTCGCCAAGCACCCGGACCTCGACGCCGTCTTCGCCGCCTCCGACCTGATGGCCGCCGGCGCCCTCGCCAGCCTCGCCGCCGCCGGCAAGTCCGTTCCTCGCGACGTCGCCGTCATCGGATTCGACGACATCGCGGTCGCCGAGAGCACCGACCCCCCGCTGACCACCATCGCCCAACCCGTCCGGGCGATGGCCGCCCGAGCAGGCGAACAGCTCCTGACCCTCATCTCCGGCCAGGAGCTCGAACCCGCCCCGGTCGTCTTCCCTCCCCACCTCGTCATCCGCGACTCGGCGTAGGGCTCAGCCCCTCCGCGGATCGACGTCGAGCCCCCAGCCGTACGACGCGGCGGCCCGAGACCGCACGTCGAGGAAGAGACGGCGTCCCAGCCGAAACGAAAGAGTGGGACCGGTCCCTTGCGCCGGGGCACGCTGCCGTGGTTGTGTGTCGCGCACCACACCCACTCAACGGCGAGAGGCCTCTCATGCGCTCGCACCGCGCTCCACACCCAGCCGCGACCGCGGCCGGCGCCCTCCCGGCACTCGTCGCCTGCCTCGCCAGGGCCACGGCAAACGTCGACACCCACCCGGGCTCATGACCGCTACCGCCGCCGGTGCTCCCGGTATCGCAGGAGGTCGGGTCGGAACCGAGTCCGGCTACTGGATCCGCAACCAGCACATCGAGGCTTTCGTCACCGCTCAGGCGCGGATCCGGATCCTCGTCCTGCGCAGGCCCGGCGGATCGAACCTCCTGTCCGCGACCGGGGCCAAGACGGACGGGCTGCGCTGCTGGCTGATGAGCCCGAACGACAACGAGGCCGAGCGCGACGACCTCGCCTCGTGCGCCGGCCGGCTCGAGCCGCGCGGCGGGCGCCTGCACGCTGAGACGCCCCGGTCGCCGAAGCTGGGGTTCACCCTGAGCTGGACCGTCTCGATCGACACCGAGTCCGCCACGGTCACGGTCGACCACAGGGTGGCCAACCGTGGCGCAGCAGCCCGGGAGATCGCCGTGTGGCCCGTGATCGGAATCGCACCAGGGGCACGGCTCGTGCTGCCCTTCTCGCAGGAAGGTGACCGCGCCACCGACGCCCGCAGGCTGTACCACTTCCCGTGGTCGGCCCTCCAGGACCCCCGGATCTCCGCGGGAACGGACCACGTCCAGCTCGAGATCCGCGATGACGGCGCTGACGCCGCGCACATCAAGTTCGGCGTCCACCAGCCGACGGGCTCCGGCGCCGCCCTGATCGGCGACTCGGTCCTGGTGACCCACACGGAGTTCGAGCCGGGCCTGCAGTACCCGGAAGGCGGGCCGAACCTCACGGTCTACGCGAGTCCAGCCGTGCCCGGCACAGCGGTGGGCGAGCTCGAGAACGTCGGGGCCCTCCACCTGCTCCGACCCGACGACTCCGTGACGCTCCGCCAGAGCCTCACGGTCGAGGGCATCGCCGACTCCCCCTTCCTCCGCTCCCTCCACTACCCCGGCACGGCGTAGGAGCCAGGAAGCATCGTGGAGAAGGCTTGACGGCACACGGTCCGTGCGCCATAGTGGGACCGGTCCCATTCAGGACCAGCAGGCATTTGGTATCGGTCCCATAACAGCCCTTGACGTCGCGGCAGGCGACTGAGAGGGTCTTGTCAGGTCCGGTGAGACCGGTCCCACTCGACCGGAGCGGCACCACGACGGGTGCCGGCCATTCCCCGCGTCCCACCCCGGCGCGTGGACAAGCGAGGGCAGGCAGCGATGCACGCCCCTGAGCAAGGAGCAAGAGAGTGCACACATCACGCAAGTCGTGGCTCGCGGTCACGGCTGGAACGGTCGGCGTCGCCCTGGTCGCCGCAGGCTGCGGCAGCTCTGACGGCGGCTCTGACGGCGGCTCTGACGGCGGCGGAGACATCACGTTGACCGTCGCGACGTTCAACGAGTTCGGGTACGAGGGCCTCATCGAGGAGTACATGGCGGCCAACCCGGGCATCACGGTCGAGCAGCGAAAGGCGGCCACGACCGGCGAGGCTCGCGACAACCTCAACACCCGCCTGGCGGCCGGCAGCGGGCTGGCCGACGTCGAGGCCATCGAGGTCGACTGGCTGCCCGAGCTGATGCAGTTCTCCGACCGGTTCGTCGACCTGTCCGACCCGTCGCTCGAGGGTCGCTGGCTCGACTGGAAGTCCGCGCAGGCCACCACCCCCGACGGCGTTCTCATGGGCTACGGCACCGACATCGGCCCCGAGGGCGTGTGCTACCGCGCCGACCTGTTCGAGGCGGCCGGCCTGCCGACCGATCGCGACGAGGTCGCCACGTTCTTGGGCAGCTCGTGGGACGACTACTTCGCCGCGGGCAAGCAGTTCGCCGCTGCGTCCGACGTCCCGTGGTTCGACTCCTCCGGCGGCATCTACCTGGGCATGATCAACCAGGTCGAGTACGCCTTCGAGAACGAGGACGGCTCGGTCATCCCCCTCGACGAGAACACTGAGGTCGAGGGCATCTACCGAGACATCATGACCGCCGCGTTGGACGACGGGCTCTCCGCCCACCTCGCCCAGTGGAGCGAGGACTGGACGAACGCCTTCCAGAACGACGGCTTCGCCACGATGCTCTGCCCGGGCTGGATGCTCGGCGTCATCGAGGGGAACGCGGCCGGCGTCACGGGCTGGGACATCGCCAACACCTTCCCCGGCGGCGGCGGCAACTGGGGCGGCTCGTTCCTGACCGTCCCGACGCAGAGCGCCCACCCCGAGGAGGCCAAGGCGCTCGCCGCGTGGCTCACGGCCCCCGAGCAGCAGATCAAGGCCTTCCTGGCCAAGGGCACCTTCCCCAGCCAGGTCGACGCACTCGACAGCCCTGAGCTGCTCGACGTGACCAACGCCTTCTTCAACGAGGCGCCCACGGGCCAGATCCTGGCCGACCGCGCCGCCGCTGTGACCGTCGCCCCCTACAAGGGCCCGAACTACTTCGGCATCACGAACCTGATCACGGACGCGATCAACCGGGCCGACGTCGACCAGACCGACACCGTCGACAGCTCCTGGAACAAGGCCGTCCAGTCCTTCAACGAGCTCGGACTGGGCTGACCGCAACGGTGGGGCCGGGCGCACGCGCCCGGCCCCACCGCCGGCCACGGCCCCTGGTCCTGAAGGAGACCCATGTCCATCTCATCGCCACCCCGCCCGCGACAAAGCACGACGACGGGCTACTCCAAGGCAGCCGAGAGAAAGCACCGGCTGGCCGCTCTCGACATGAAGGTGTCCCCGTACCTCTTCATCTCGCCGTTCTTCATCCTGTTCCTGATCGTCGGGCTCTTCCCGCTCGCCTACACGGCCTTCGTGTCCGTGCACGACTGGAACCTGATCGGGGGCCAGGGTGACTTCGTCGGTCTCAAGAACTTCACCGACGTCCTCACGCAGCCGCGCTTCTACACGGCCCTGCGCAACACGTTCAGCATCTTCCTGCTGTCCTCGGTGCCGCAGGTGCTCTTCGCGATCATCGTCGCGGCCATCCTCGACCAGAACATCCGCGCCAAGACCTTCTGGCGGATGGGCGTGCTTCTGCCCTACGTCGTCGCACCCGTCGCGGTGTCGCTGATCTTCTCGAAGCTGTTCGCCGACCAGTCCGGCATGATCAACGAGATCCTCGGGACCTTCGGCGTCAACCCGATCCGGTGGCACGCGGACCCGCTGGCAAGCCACGTCGCGATCGCGACGATGGTGAACTTCCGCTGGACCGGCTACAACACCCTCATCGTCCTCGCGGCCATGCAAGCCATCCCCCGTGACGTCTACGAGGCTGCCGTCATCGACGGCGCCAGCCGGATGCGGACGTTCTTCTCGATCACGATCCCGATGCTCCGACCCACGATCATCTTCGTGATCATCACCTCCACCATCGGCGGGCTGCAGATCTTCGACGAGCCTCGCCTGTTCGACCAGGCGGGCCAGGGCGGCGCCGACCGGCAGTGGATGACGATGACGATGTACCTCTACGAGCTGGGCTGGGGAACGCAGAAGAGCTTCGGCCGAGCATCGGCCGTGGCGTGGCTCCTCTTCCTGATCATCCTCATCATCGGGGCCATCAACTTCATGATCACTCGGCGGATCAGCTCGGAAGGAAAGCGCTGATGAGCAACCTCAAGCAAGAGCCGTCCATCCCCCAGATCCGGCAGACCGCGGGAGCCGGGGCGGCCCGCGCCGCCGCGCGCAAGCGCAAGAAGAGCTCAGGATTCGGGGCTGAACGTCGGCCGCGTTGGGTCACGTACACGCTGCTGGGCGCCGTCCTGGCGATCTCGGCGTACCCGATGTACTACGCCGTGCTCCTCGCGTCCTCGGACGCGGTGACCATCGCTCAGACGCCGATCCCCTCGCTCATCCCGCAGGGGAACTTCTTCGAGAACGTCACCCGGGTGCTCGACGCGGACATCAAGTTCTGGCAGGCGTTCTTCAACTCGCTGCTCATCGCGGCGATCACGGCCCTGTCGGTGGTGTTCTTCTCGACACTCGCCGGCTTCTCGTTCTCGAAGCTGCGCTTCAAGGGTCGCGCGGGCCTGTTGGTCTTCGTCATCGCCACCATGGCGGTGCCCACGCAGCTCGGCGTCGTGCCGCTGTTCATCCTGATGGCGGAGCTCGGCTGGGTCGGCCAGCTTCAGGCAGTGATCATCCCCGGCATGGTGACGGCGTTCGGCGTGTTCTGGATGACCCAGTACCTCGAGAGCGCCCTGCCGTACGAGCTGATCGAGGCGGCACGGGTCGACGGCTGCAACCTGTTCCGAGCGTTCTGGAGCGTCGCGCTCCCGGCCGCGCGGCCGGCCGCGACGATGCTCGCGCTGTTCACCTTCGTCGCCTCGTGGACCAACTTCTTCTGGCCGTTCATCGTGCTCGGCCCGGCGAACCCCACGCTCCCCGTGTCGATCCAGCTGCTTCAGTCGTCGTTCTTCAAGGACCAGTCACTGATCATGTCGGGCGTGGTCGTCGCGACGATTCCGCTGGTCATCCTGTTCGTGTTCGCGGGTCGCCAGCTCGTGACCGGCATCATGCAGGGAGCGGTGAAGGGCTGATGTCCACCAGGTCGACGGCGCCGTCGGAGTCCTCCGAGCTGACGTTCCCGGGAGTGTGCCTCTGGGGCCAGGCCACGGCCGCGGACCAGGCCGAGGGCGCGGCAGCCGAGGACGGCCGGGCGCCGTCGATCTGGGTCACCTTCTCCCTCGTCCGGCCTGGGCGCCCCTCGCCTCGCCACGCCCTGGCCGCGGCGCCGCCCAGGCCCTGTCGCGGCGCCCCGAAGCGCTGCCATCCCCTCTCGCCGACACCCTGGCGACCGTTCACCCACCCGGAGGTTCCCCATGCTGACCGAGACCGCCGCCGCCACCCCCACGGGCCCGGGCGACGCCGACCTCGAGTCCCGTCACGTCGCGGGGACACCCGTCGATCTTGAAGGGCGCCGGTTCTACCGGATCGCCGCCTACGACGAGATGCCCCCCTTCTTCATGACGCTCGTCGGCGCGAGCGACGTGTGGCTCTTCATCTCGAGCTCCGGTGGCCTCACCGCCGGGCGGGTGGACGCGGAGCGGGCCCTGTTCCCGTACTACACCGACGACAAGGTGACGGAGAGCGCCGGCCGCACGGGTGGGCTCACGGTCCTGCTGGTCGGGCGACCGGACGGGACGCGGGCCCACTGGCAGCCGTTCGCCGAGCTCCGGCCGGGTGACCCCGCCGCCGAGCGCACCCTGTACAAGGACAGCCTCGGCACGACCCTCGTCTTCGAGGAGACCCGTCCCGACCTGGCCCTGCGGCTCCGCGTCGCCTGGCAGACCAGCGCCACGTTCGGCGTCGTGCGCACCACCAGCCTCACCTCGCTGGCCGGCGAGCCGCGCGACGTCGAGCTCATCGACGGCCTGGTCAACGTGCTGCCCGCCGGGGCGAGGGTGAAGGCGCAGAACGAGCGCAGCGTGCTCCTGGACGCCTACAAGCGGTCCGAGGTCGACGTCGAGACGGGCCTCGGCCTCCTGACCCTGTCGGCGACCCTCACCGACCTGGCCGAGCCCAGCGAGTCCTTGCGGGCGAACGTCGCCTGGCAGGTCGGGCTCACCGGCGTCGAGCACCTGCTGTCCAGCAGCCAGGTGTCCGCCTTCGCCCACGGCCGCGGCATCGTCGCCGAGACGGACGTGCGCGGCGAGCGCGGCGCGTACCTCGTGCACGCGCGGCTTGCCCTGGAGCCAGGCGCCGAGCGCACGTGGCAGATCGTCGCCGACGTGAACCAGGACGCGGCGGACGTCGTCGACCTGCGCTCGCGGCTGCGCGACACGAGCGCGCTCGCCGCGGAGCTCGATGCCGACGTGACCAAGACCCGGACCGACCTCGAGACCATCCTCGCCGCCACCGATGGCTTCCAGCACACGGGCGACGAGCTGGCGACGATGCACCACACCGCCAACGTCCTCTTCAACACGATGCGCGGCGGGCTGCCCGCCGAGGGTTACACGGTCGAGGCGAGCGACGTCCGGGCATTCGTGGCGCAACGAAGCACCGCGACCGCGCAGCGCTGCGCGGCGTTCCTCGACGCGCTGCCCATCACGCTGCGAGCCGACGAGCTGGTGGAGATGGCGCGGCAGGCCGCCGACGCGGACCTGTGGCGCCTCGCCGTGGAGTACCTGCCGCTGACGTTCAGCCGGCGGCACGGCGACCCCAGCCGCCCCTGGAACAAGTTCCGCATCGTCCTGCAGGACGAGCACGGTGCCCCTCGCCTGGAGTACCAGGGCAACTGGCGCGACATCTTCCAGAACTGGGAGGCGCTCGCCTGGTCCTTCCCCGAGTACCTCGAGTCCATGGTCACGGTCTTCCTGGACGCGACGACCGCGGACGGCTACAACCCGTACCGCATCTCCCGGGAGGGCATCGACTGGGAGGTCCCCGAGCCTGAGGACCCGTGGTCCAACATCGGCTACTGGAGCGACCACCAGATCATCTACCTGCTCAAGCTGCTCGAGACGTCCCACCGGTTCCACCCGGGTCGCCTCGACGCGTTCGTCAACGAGCCCGTGTTCACGCACGCGGACGTGCCGTACCGGATCGCCTCGTACGCCGAGACGCTCACGGACCCGTACGACACGATCGCCTTCGACGAGGAGCAGGAGAGGCTCATCGCCGAGCGGGTCACCGCCGAGGGCTCGGACGGCCGGCTGGTGCACGGCCCGGACGGCGACCTCGTCCGCGTCACGCTGGCCGAGAAGACGCTGCTGCTCCTGCTGGCCAAGCTGGTGAACCTCGTGCCCGACGGCGGCATCTGGATGAACACGCAGCGCCCGGAGTGGAACGACGCGAACAACGCGCTCGTCGGCCGCGGCCTGTCCGTGGTGACGCTGGCGTACCTGCGTCGCTACCTCGTCTTCGTCAAGGACCTCCTGACCGTCGACGTCGGCCTCAGCAGCGAGCTCACGGGACTGCTCACCGCCGTGCGGGACGTGCTCGCCGCGCACACCGACGCCCTGGCCGACGGGTTCGACGACGTCCGCCGCAGGGCCGTCATGGACGGCCTCGGCGAGGCCGGGACCGCCTACCGCGCGCAGGTCTACGCCGGGCTGTCCGGCACGACGTCGTCCGTCGCCGCGAGCGACGTGGCGGAGCTCCTCGACCTCGCCCAGGCGTACGTGGACGAGGGCCTGCGCGCCAACCGCCGCGACGACGCCCTGTTCCACTCCTACAACGTGCTCGACATCGGGCCGGGAAGTGCGGGCGTGCGGCGGCTCGCGGAGATGCTCGAGGGCCAGGTCGCCATCCTCTCGAGCGGGATGCTCAGCCCGAGGGAGAGCCTCGACCTGCTCGCGAGCCTGCGCAGCAGCCGGCTCTACCGCGCCGACCAGCACAGCTACCTCCTCTACCCCGACAAGGACCTGCCGGGCTTCCTCGCGAAGAACGGCGTCGGCGCCGAGCGCGCGGCGACGATCCCGCTGATCGACCGGCTGATCGCTGCGGGAGACAGGAGCGTGGTCGTCCGGGACGTCCGGGGCGAGGTCCACTTCGCGGCCCCCATCCGCAACGCCCGCGACGTGACCGCCGAGCTGGACCGGCTCAGCGCCGACCCCCGGCTGGGCGACGTCGTCGCGCGGGATCGCGCCGCGCTGCTCGACCTCTTCGAGGACGTCTTCCAGCACGCCGAGTTCACCGGGCGCTCGGGGACCTTCTTCGCCTTCGAGGGTCTCGGCAGCATCTACTGGCACATGGTCTCCAAGCTGCTGCTGGCCGTGCAGGAGACGCTGGAACGAGCCGTGGCCGAGGGCGCCGACGACGCGACGGTCCACGCACTGGCGTCGGCGTACGAGGACGTCCGGGCAGGCATCGGCTACTGCAAGGACCCGGCCACCTACGGGGCCTTCCCGACCGACCCCTACTCGCACACCCCCCAGGGGCACGGCGCCCGGCAGCCCGGCATGACCGGCCAGGTCAAGGAAGAGGTGCTGACGCGGCTCGGCGAGCTGGGCCTGCGCGTGCAGGACGGTCGGATCGTCATCCGGCCCGTCCTGCTGCGCCAGAGCGAGTGGACGACGGCGCCCGGCACCTTCGCCTATTGGGACGTCGCCGGCCACCAGCAGTCCGTCGACCTGCCCGCAGGCTCCCTGGCGTTCACGTTCTGCCAGGTGCCGGTCGTCTACCGGCAGGGTGCGGCGCTCGAGGTGGTGGCCGACCTCGACGACGGCTCCGAGGTGCGGGGCGCGGGCGGCGGTCTGGACACCCCGACGAGCGCGAGCATCTTCCGACGCGAGGGGCGCGTGCGGTCACTGCGGGTCACGCTTCCCGGGGTCTGAGCCCGGGAAGCTGCCCTCGCATCCAGGGGCCGAGGGCGGCGGCCGCCATCACCGTCCGGGGCGCGGACGGCGGCGCGGACGGCGGCGAGCAGGGGCGTGGGGGCGGGCCGGCGGGCCTCGCCCCCACGCCGCTCACCGCGTGAAGGGCGAACCGGTGATCCGCTCGTACGCCTCGAGATAGCGCGCGCGGGTGTGCTCGACCACGTGCTGCGGCAGCGGCGGGGGGGACTCGTCTCCGCCGCGGTCCCACCCGGAGTCCTGGGAGGTCAGCCAGTCCCGCACGTACTGCTTGTCGAAGCTCGGCTGCGAGCGCCCGGGGCGCCACTGGTCGGCCGGCCAGAACCGTGAGGAGTCCGGCGTCAGCACCTCGTCGCCCAGGACGATCGGCGCATCCGGGTCATCCGGGTCACCTGTGGTGCCGAACTCGAGCTTGGTGTCGGCGAGGATCACACCGCGCTCCCCGGCGATCGCCTCCGCCCGCGTGTAGAGCGCGAGGGTCAGGTCGCGAAGTCGCTCGGCCACCCGCGGACCCACCTGACCGGCGACGGCTTCGAACGAGACGTTCTCGTCGTGCTCGCCCAGCTCGGCCTTGGTCGCGGGGGTGAAGATCGGCGCGTCGAGACGGGAGCCGTCGACGAGGCCGCCGGGCAGCGCGACGCCGCACACCTTGCCGGAGACCCGGTACTCGGCCAGCCCGGACCCGGTGAGGTAGCCCCGGGCCACGCACTCGACCGGGTACATCGTGAGGCGGCGGCACACCATCGCCCGGCCGGCGACCTCGGCGGGCACGTCCAGGGACACGAGGTGATTCGGCACGAGGT
>JAHECE010000045.1:4645-13410 GCA_024641895.1 Actinomycetales bacterium | reverse complement strand
CTGACGCCGAGGTCGGACACGGCCGCGTCGTCGCTGGAGATGAAGGGTGCGTCGACACCGTCGAGGTAACCGTGCACCAGCACGATCGGGATGGACCGGTCGCGCAGCGCGGCGTAGCGGCGGGGGTTGGTGCCGGCTACGGCGTGGATCCCTGCGATGAAGATGATGCCGGCGGCCCCACGGTCGAGCAGAACCCGGACGTAGTCGTCCTCGTGCGCGGTCAGGATGGTGTGCGTGCAGAGCACGGTCGTGTAGCCGCGGCTCGCGAGGTCGGTCTCGATGGCTTGCGTGAAATGGGTGAACACGGGGTTGGTGAGCTCGGGGACGATGAGGCCGATGAGGCCCGTCGACGTCGTCCGAACGCGCGACGGTCTTTCATATCCGAGCACGTCGATGGCCGCGAGCACCGCGTCCCGGGCGATCGGGGACACGCCCGGTCGGCCGTTGAGGACGCGGCTCACCGTCGCGGTGCTCACCTGCGCACGCACGGCGATGTCGTGGAGCCTCACTGCCATTGACCCACCGTAGACGTTCCACGAACGTGACCGAGTCAGGTTGCAGGACGCAACTCCCTTGCAGCGCGTCGTCGTATCGCGCGTCGGTGCCAGTGATGCGAAGTCGTTATCAAGCGCGCGCGGGATCGCCGCGCCCGCTTGCGCAAGATTTTGCTACGGTGCGCAAACGCACGCGATGTCGCGCCCTTGGTGTCCTGTCTGGACCGCGACGTCGCGCTCTATCGGAAGGAACGCGATGCGTAGGATTTCCCGGACGCTGGCCATCACGGCGAGCGTCGCCATCTTCGCTGCAGCTTGCTCGAGCGGCGACAGCGGCGGCGACGCCACCGACGGTGACACCGGCGGCGGCGACGCAACAACTGAGGCCCCGCCCGTCCGCGGCGACGAAGAGCTCGTCATCTGGACCGACGCGGTCAAGCTCGACGCGATCCAGGCCGTCGCGGCGAAGTTCGCGACCGACAACGACATCACGGTCGGCGTCCAGGCCGTCACCGACACCCGGACGGCCTTCCTCACGGCCAATGCGGCGGGCAACGGCCCCGACGTCGTCGTGGGAGCCCACGACTGGATCGGTCAGCTCGTCCAGAACGGTGCGATCGACCCGCTGCAGCTCTCGCCCAGCGACATCGCCGGCTACGCCGCGACCGCCGTCCAGGCGACCACCTACGAGGGTCAGCTCTACGGCCTTCCGTACGGCGTCGAGGCGATCGCCCTCTACTGCAACACCGACTACGCCCCCGACACGTACGCGAGCCTGGACGACGTGATCGCGGCCGGTCAGGCGGCGGTGGACGCGGGCTCGGTCGAGGTCCAGCTGAGCCAGCCCGTCGGCAACGACGGCGACCCGTACCACATGGAGCCGATCTACACCTCGGCCGGTGGCTACCTCTTCGGTCAGAACGCCGACGGCACGTACAACGCAGACGACCTCGGCGTCGGCAAGCCCGGCTCCATCGAGGCAGCGAAGAAGATCGGGAGCCTCGGCGAGTCGGGCTCCAACGTCCTGCGGCGCTCGGTCAGCGGGGACAACAGCATCGCGCTCTTCACCGAGGGCAACGCTGCCTGCCTCATCTCGGGTCCCTGGGCCCTCGCTGACGTTCGTAAGGCCGACATCCCGTACTCGGTCCAGCCGATCCCCGGCTTTGCCGGGATGAACCCGGCCGTGCCGTTCATGGGCGCCCAGGCGTTCTACGTCGCGTCCAACGGCCAGAACAAGTCCTTCGCGCAGGAGTTCGTCACGAAGGGCGTCAACAACGTCGAGGCCATGACCACGCTCTACGAGCAGGCCAACCTCGTGCCGGCGCTCCTCGCAGTCCGTGACGGCATCACCGACGAGGACACACTCAAGTTCGCCGCGGCCGCGGACGGTGGGGCCCCGATGCCCGCCATCCCGGCGATGGCTGAGGTGTGGACGCCGCTCGGCCAGGCCTACTCCGCGATCGTCGGCGGTAGTGACCCGGAGACGTCGATCACGCAGGCCGGAGACACGATCGCCGCGGCGATCGCGGCGTCCTGACGCCGTAGCAGTGCCCTAGCAGCACCCTCCGGGGGTCCGAGCGGCCAGTGCCGTTCGGACCCCCGGGCTTTGCCTGCCGCCTTACGGGGACTTCTTGCGCAAGACCCCGCCAAACCGCCCCCCTGGCCGGACCGCGCTCACTAGCGTGAGCCTCATCCGCAACCCGTGACCCTGGAGCGCGATCGTGGAACTCACCGCATCCCGCAGGACCCAAGCAGAACCACCCCCCGACGAGAAGATCGAGCAGGGCTCAAGCAAGACCTTGCCGATGGTCGTCAAGATCGTCGCTCTCGGGACCATCGGCGGCCTCGCGGCCGCCCTGACCCCGGCCCTGCTGTCGCAGCAGCGGTGGGCCTTCCTGATCGCGATCTGGGCGATCGTCGGCGCGTTGGTCTTCGTCTACGCGACCAAGCGCTATATCCCGGCCAAGTACCTGCTCCCGGGTGCGCTGTTCCTGGTGGTCTTCGTCGTCTACCCGATCCTCATGACGTTCCAGCTGTCCACGACGAACTTCGGGGACGGCACGCGGACCGACAAGGAGACGACGATCGCGCGGATCATCGGCGGCTCGGCGCAGCAGGTCGATGGTGCCCGCCAGTTCGGTCTCTCGGTGGGGCAGGCGGGTACCGACTACACGTTCCTGCTCGTGGACGCCGAGACCGGCGATGTGTTCGCCGGGACGGCCGACGGCCTCGCGCCGCTCGACGCCGGGAGCGTCACCGTCGAGAACGGCGTGGTGACCGAGGCCGAGGGCTACACGCTCCTGACCAAGAGCGAGATCAACACCCTCAGCCAGCGGGACGGGCCGCTCGACGGCTTCGCGGTGCCGACCGAGGGCGGTGTCATCAAGGCCCAGGGATTCCAGGCCGTCGAGCTGTACACGCCGCTCGAGTACGACCAGGCCACCGACACGATCACGAACACCGAGACCGGCACCACCTACACCCCCGTGCAGGTCGGTGACCGCAAGTACTTCACGAGCGAGTCCGGCGAGCGGTTGTCGAACCAGTCGTGGGGCGAGAACATCGGCTTCGACAACTACGTCCGGGCCTTCACCGACCCGCGCATCAGCAGCGACTTCGTCGGCATCTTCCTCTGGACCCTGGCGTTCGCCGTGCTCTCGGTGGCGACCACGTTCTTCCTCGGCCTGCTCCTGGCGACCGCGCTGAACGACGACCGGATGAAGGGCCAGAAGATCTACCGCTCGGTGCTCCTCCTGCCCTACGCGATCCCGGGCTTCATCTCCCTGCTCGTGTGGTCGGGCTTCTACAACACGGAGTTCGGTCTCATCAACGACCTGACCGGGTTGAGCATCAACTGGTTCGGCGACCCGTTCTGGGCGAAGGTCGCAATCATCGGGACGAACCTGTGGATGGGCTTCCCGTACATGTTCCTGGTCTGCACGGGTGCGCTCCAGGCCATCCCGGGCGACCTCAAGGAGGCGGCGTCGATCGACGGCGCCAGCGGCTTCGTGAACTTCCGCAAGATCACCTTCCCGCTCCTGCTGGTCTCGGTGGCGCCGCTGCTCGTCTCCTCCTTCGCGTTCAACTTCAACAACTTCAACGCGATCTTCCTGCTGACGGAGGGTGGGCCGTTCAGCCCGGCCAACCCGACCGCCGGCGGTACGGACATCCTGATCAGCTACACCTACCGGTTGGCGTTCGGTTCTTCGGCGCAGCAGATCGGGTTCGCGTCGGCGATCTCGGTGATCCTGTTCGTCCTGACCGGCGTCCTGGCCGCGGTCCAATTCCGGGCGACTCGCGCCCTCGAGGATGTGAACTGACATGGCTCAGAACTCTCCGGGCAAGGTCACGGCCACGGTCGTCTCTCCCGCCGGCGGCGGTCCCGTTCAGGAGCTGCGCGGCGACGAGCTCAAGGGTGCGCGCTGGTGGGCCGAGGTCGGGTGGCGCCACATCGTGGGCGTCGTCGCGATCGTGTACGCCGTCATCCCGATCCTGTACATCATCTCGGCGTCCCTGAACCCGCTGGGTAGCGTGGCGTCGACATCGATCATCCCGAGCCAGTTCAGTCTCGTGAACTTCGAGGCCCTGTTCAGCGACCCGAACAGGCCGTTCGCGCGCTGGTTCCTCAACACGCTGATCGTCGCTGTCGTCGTCGTGCTCGGTCAGGTCTTCTTCAGCGCCCTCGCCGCATACGCCTTCTCGCGGTTCCGGTTCAAGGGGCGCCGTGGTGGCCTGCTCACGCTGCTGCTGATCCAGATGTTCCCGCAGTTCCTCGCGGCGGTCGCACTGTTCCAGATGTTCACGCAGGTCGGTGAGGTCGTCCCCGCGATCGGTCTGGACACGATGGCGGGCTACATCCTGCTGCTGCTGGGTGGCGCTCTGGGGCAGGTGTGGCTGATCAAGGGCTTCTTCGACTCCGTGCCGAAGGAGCTCGACGAGGCGGCGACCATCGACGGGTGTGGTCACGCGCAGGTCTACTTCAAGATCATCCTGCCGCTCGTGCGGCCGATCCTCGCGGTGACCGGCCTGCTCTCCTTCGTCGGCGTGATCGGCGAGTACATCATGGCGTCGATCTTCCTCCGGGAGACCACCGTCAAGACTCTTGCCGTCGGTATGTACGGCATCATCGAGGCGGACCGGTCGAACAACCTCGGCGTGTTCGCCGCGGCCGCCGTGCTCACCGCCCTCCCGGTGATCCTGCTGTTCCAGTACCTGCAGCGGTTCATCGTCGGCGGCATCACCTCCGGAGCCGTCAAGGGCTGACCCGCCCGCAGGGCGCTTCGGCAACAGGAACGGCACCGGCTGCAGGTCAGCCGGTGCCGTTCTTCTTGCGGCGGTCTCGCACTGCGGACGCGTCGCCTCGCAGGCATCGACGACCGGCCCCGAAGGCGTCTCCCCGGCCGGACGGCCGTCACTAGAGTTTAGGCGATCACCCCCTGAGGAGCTCTCACCGTGGAAGACACGAGTACCGGCACCGCCGCCGCGCACGAGGTCGATGCAGCCCACCACCTGCTCGACCGTCCGCACCATGACGGCAGCGCGCTCTATGTGCCGGGCGGCGTTCCCGCCCTCGGCGACACGGCGATCCTCCGGGTGCGCATCCCGGCGGGGGAGTCGGTCTCCGGCGTTCACGTCCGCGTGCTGCGCGACGGCGAGCCGGGCTACGTCGAGGCGACTCTCGAGGCCGAGACGCCCGTCGAACGCTGGTACGCAGCCGAGGTGCTGGTGCACAACCCGGTCACGCGCTATCGCTTCGTGCTCCAGGACGGCGACACCTACCGCTGGCTCAACGGCACCGGTGTGCACGAGCGAGACGTCACGGACGCCGCCGACTTCCGGCTCAGCGTTCACGGCGGAGCTCCGGCCTGGGAGCGGGACGGCGTCGTCTACCAGATCTTCCCTGACCGCTTCGCGCGCTCCGGAGTCGAACGGGGGACGCCGGCGTGGGCGCTGCCGGCCGAGTGGGACGACGAGGTCTACGTCGACACGAAGGACCCGCGGACCCCGCTGCAGTACTTCGGCGGCGACCTGCCGGGGATCGAGCAGCGGCTCGACTACCTCCAGGACCTCGGGGTCGGCACCGTCTACCTCACCCCCGTCTTCCCGGGAGAGTCGAACCACCGCTACAACGCGACCACCTTCGACGAGGTCGACCCCCTGCTCGGCGGTGACGACGCCCTCGCGTCCTTGTCCCGGTCGCTGCACTCCCGCGGGATGCGCCTCATCGGTGACTTCACGACGAACCACACCGGCGATACCCACGAGTGGTTCCAACGCGCCCTCGCTGACCGGTCCTGCCTCGAAGCCACGTACTACTACTGGCGCGAGGAGGCGCCGGGCTACGTCGGCTGGTACGACGTGCCGACCCTGCCGAAGCTCAACTACGGCGGCGCGGGGCTCATGGAGAGGATGGCCCTCGGCGACGACTCCGTGACCGCACGCTGGCTGAAGGAGCCCGTCGCGCTCGACGGCTGGCGGATCGACGTGGCCAACATGACGGGCAGGTACGCGGCGGACGACTTCGCTCACGAGGTCGCCCGCGCGATGCGCTCGACCATGGCAAGGATCAATCCCGACGCCGCGCTCATCGCCGAGCACAACTTCGACGCCGCCGCCGACCTCGTCGGCGACGGGTGGCAGGGCACGATGAACTACGCGGGCTTCATGCGACCCGTGTGGACCTGGCTGGTGAACCCCGAGACCGCGGTGCCGGGGTTCCTGGGGATGCCCAACAGGATCCCGCGACGGTCGGGTCAGTCCGTGGTCGCGACGATGCAAGAGGTTGCGGCCGCAGTCTCCTGGCCCATCGCCCTGTCGCAGTGGAACTCCCTGGACACGCACGACACCCCGCGGCTGCGCACTGTCACCGACGACCCGCGCATCGACGCCGTGGCGACGACGCTGCTCTTCACCTATCCCGGCACGCCGATGATGTTCGCCGGGCTCGAGCTCGGCACGCGCGGCCTGTCCGGTGAGCACGGCCGTGTCCCGATGCCGTGGGACCGGCCCGAGGCGTTCGAGTCGGACACGTTCGCGACGGTCCGCGCGCTCATCCACCTGCGTAACGACGTCCGGGCACTTCGTGACGGCGGTCTGCGGTGGGCGATCGTGCACGACGACGCCCTGGCCTACCTGCGCGAGACGGCCGAGGAACGCGTCCTCGTCGTCGTCGCGCGAGCGCCGTGGCCCGGTTCGGTCCTGCCGGTGTCCCTGCTCGCCGAAGGCGCCGTGCCGGAGAACCTCTTCGGTGGCGGGCGGCTCGAGGTCACCGAGCGGGGTCTCGTGGTGCCCGGCGACGGCCCGACGGCCCAGGTCTGGCGCCTGGCCTGACGACCCGCGCCTGGGACCGGTGGCCGCGGTCCGGGCGGCGCCGGCGCCGCCCGGACTACGCTGACGCCGTGGCGGGGACGTCGGCGAGCGGGGCGAGCGACGTCGTCGACGGCGCCTACAGCGAGGCCGCTGTCGAACGCTGGGTCGCCGAGCCACCGAAGAATCCGGCCCGCACCGCCTTCGAGCGGGACCGCGCGCGGCTCGTGCACTCTGCGGCGCTTCGCCGGCTCAGTGCCAAGACCCAGGTGCTCGGACCGGGCTCGGACGACTTCGTCCGGACGCGTCTGACGCACTCCCTGGAGGTCGCCCAGATCGGCCGGCAGCTCGGCGCCGCGCTCGGCTGCTCCCCGGACGTCGTGGACACCGCCTGCCTTGCGCACGACCTCGGACATCCGCCCTTCGGGCACAACGGTGAGCGCGCGCTGAACGAGGCAGCAGCCGACATCGGCGGGTTCGAGGGCAACGCCCAGACCCTGCGCATCCTCAGCAGGCTCGAGCCCAAGGTGCTCCGCGCGGACGGGCGGTGCGTCGGGCTCAACCTCACGCGCGCCGCCCTCGACGCCGCGACGAAGTACCCGTGGCTGCGCGGCGACGGGCCTCAGCGCCCTGACGGACGGGCGACGCGCAAGTTCGGGGTGTTCGCAGAGGACCTCGAGGTCTTCGCCTGGGCGCGCGCGGACAGCCCGGCCGAGCGGCGTCGCTGCATCGAGGCCCAGATCATGGACCTGTCGGATGACATCTCCTACTCGGTCCACGACGTCGAGGACGCCATCGTCTCGGGCCGGGTCGACCTGTCAGCCCTCGAGCGCGCCGGCGAGCACGACCGCCTGGTGGCCCAGATCCGGGACTGGTACGACCCGCCGGTCGACGACGACGACCTGCGCATCGCCATCGACGACCTCGCGCGGCTGCCGTTCTGGGTGAGGGGCTACGACGGCACGCGGGCGGGCCAGGCAGCGCTCAAGGACATGACGAGCCAGCTGATCGGGCGCTTCTGCGGTGCCGCCGAGTCCGCGACCCGGGCCCAGTGGGGTGGCGGACCCCTGACCAGGTACGCGGCCGACGTGGTCGTGCCGACCGGCACGGTTGCCGAGATCTCCACGCTCAAGGGCGTCGCGGCGCTCTACGTCATGGCACCGCGCGAGGGTGAGCCCCTCTACCAGAACCAGCGGGAGATGCTCACCGACCTCGTCGAGCTCCTGGCCGACCGCGGCGCGAGCGCCCTCGAGGAGCAGTTCGCCTCGGACTGGCATGCGGCCGGGACCGACGCGGCCAGGCTGCGCGTCGTCGTCGACCAGGTCGCCTCCCTGACGGACCTCAGCGCGATGTCGTGGCACGCGCGGCTCTGCCGTCCGCCGCACCACCGCGCGCCCGGCTGAGGGGTGGGGCCGCCCCGGCAGCGCGACCGGGATCAGCCCGCGAGCCTTGGCGCAGAGCCTGGGTGAGCAGCGTCTGGGGCGGCTCCGGGGCCCCGGAGCCGCGCAGACGTACACTCGCGCCCATGGCCGGCCGCATCCGTCGCGACGACATCGCTCAGGTGCGTGAGAAGGCCCGTATCGAAGAGGTCGTCGCCGAGCACGTGAGCCTGCGCTCGGCGGGTGTCGGGTCGATGAAGGGTCTGTGCCCCTTTCACGACGAGCGCACGCCGTCCTTCCACGTCCGGCCCCAGGTGGGGCTGTGGCACTGCTTCGGGTGCGACGAGGGCGGCGACGTCATCTCGTTCATCCAGAAGGTCGACCACCTGACCTTCTCCGAGGCCGTCGAGCACCTCGCAGGCCGTGTCGGCGTGCAGGTTCGCTACGAGGAGGGCGGGCCCCGCTCGGGCGAGGAGCCCGGCAGACGGCAACGGCTCCTCAAGGCGCACCGGGTCGCCGCGACGTATTTCGCCGAGCAGCTTCACACCCAGCAGGCCGCGCCGGCGCAGGCGTTCCTCTCCGAGCG
>JAHECE010000045.1:0-4635 GCA_024641895.1 Actinomycetales bacterium | reverse complement strand
GACGGTTGGGACCACCTCCTGCGTCACCTGCGCGGGAAGTCGTTCACCGAGGCCGAGCTCATGGCGTCCGGACTCGTGTCCCAGGGTGGTCGGGGGATCTACGACCGGTTCCGCGGCCGCCTGGTGTGGCCGATCCGCGACGTCACGGGCGACGTCGTCGGCTTCGGCGCACGCAAGCTGCTCGAGAGCGACCAGGGCCCCAAGTACCTCAACACACCGGAGACGCCGATCTACCACAAGTCCCAGGTGCTCTACGGGATCGACCTGGCCAAGCGCGCGATCGCCTCGAAGCGGCAGGTGGTGGTGGTCGAGGGCTACACCGACGTGATGGCCGCGCACCTGGCGGGCGTCGCCACGGCCGTGGCGACCTGCGGCACGGCGTTCGGGGCCGACCACATCCGCATCGTCCGTCGCCTCCTGGGGGACAGCGCCGACGCGGCCGCCGGCGTCCAGCTCGCCGGCGGCGGCAGCCGCGGCGGTGAGGTCGTCTTCACGTTCGACGGCGACGAGGCCGGCCAGAAGGCGGCGCTGCGTGCGTTCGGCGAGGACCAGCGGTTCGCCTCCCAGACGTTCGTCGCCGTCGAGCCGAACGGACTGGACCCGTGCGAGCTGCGCCAGCGCAAGGGCGACGACGCCGTGCGCGCCCTCATCGTCGGCAAGCAGCCGCTGTTCGCCTTCGCCATCCGGGCCAGCCTCGCGCAGACCGACCTCAACACCGCCGAGGGTCGGGTGGCGGGTCTGCGCGTCGGCGCTCCGGTCGTGGCGCGGATCCGGGACCACGCCCTGCGCGGGGAGTACGCCCGGATGCTCGCGGGCTGGCTCGGCATGGACGAGCGGACCGTGCGCCAGGCCGTCTCCTCGGCGGTGAGTCGAGCCGGCGACGGCGGCGCGGGCCGGCGGGACGGCGACGGACCAGGTGACGCAGGTCGGCGGCAGGACGCCGGGGGCCACGGCGCGGGTGAGCACGGTCGACCGGACGGCCGCCGGGCGTCTGGCGGCGCCAGGGATGGAAGCCGTACCGACCCGGTGACCCGCCTCGAGCGACAGGTGCTCGAGGTCGTCCTCCAGCTGCCGGACGAGGCGCTGGCCAGTGGTTTCGACGACCTGCCCGCGGACGTCTTCACGGCACCCGCCCACCGCGCGGTGCACGACGCGATCCGGGCCGCCGGCGGTGTGAGCGCGGCCGTCGGCACTGCCCGCTGGGCCGAGACCGTCCGGGAGTGCGCCGCGGAGGCGGTCGTCCCGCTTGTCACCGAGCTCGTCGTGGCGCCGCTGCCCGAGGACCGCCCGGCGGCACTCGGTGCCTATGCGCGCGGCGTGCTCGGTGCGCTCGCGGAGATGGGCGTCACCCGCAAGATCGCGGACGCGCGCAGCCTCTTGCAGCGCACCGACCCGGCCGACCCGGCCTACGGCGAGATCTTTGCGGAGCTTGTCCGGCAGGAGCAGCAGCGCCGGGCGCTGCGCCCCGAGAGCTGACGGGGGCTGCCGGCCGGCCGCCGCCGGTGGCCTGAGCGCAAGGATGCGCCCGACCGCCCACCTGAGGAAATGGGCTGTTCGGCGCCACGGCAATCGGAGACAATGCGGTATTGAGGCGCGCGTATCGCCTTTCTATTTTGATCGCATTCTCTTCTATTGTGGCGTACGGTGCCTTGGGGCTGCCTGTTCAGGCGGCATTTGCGGTCCAGTCATCCTCGGGGGGGAAGATGAAGGGACGTCGCGCGCAATGGTGCGCGCAGTTGATCGCTGCGGTGATCCTGGTGTCCGGTGGTCTGGTCGTCGGGAGTGTGCCGACGCCCGCACTGGCGGCGGATGCGAGCGACTTCGACCCGGGGATGCTCATCGCGGACGAGGTGTTCTACGCACCCGGCGCGATGAGCGCGGCGGAGGTCGAGGCTTTCCTGCGGGACAAGGGCAGTCGGTGCGTGCCGGGGAGCTCCGGCCTGCCGTGCCTGAAGGACTACACGGAGACGACGCCGGACCGGCCGGCCAACGAGCAGTGCGCTGCGTACGTCGGCGCCGTCGATGAGTCCGCCGCCCAGGTCATCTGGAAGAGCGCGCAGGCGTGCGGCATCAACCCGCAGGCGATCCTCGTGATCCTGCAGAAGGAGCAGGGCCTGCTCACGGCTTCGGGGGAGTCCCTCGTGGAGTCGAGGTACCGCTCGGCGATGGGGTTCCGCTGCCCGACGAACGGGGAGTGCGAGCCGCAGTACGCGGGCTTCGCCAACCAGGTGTACTCCGCGGCCTGGCGCTTCCAGTACTACGCCGATCACCCGAACAGCTTCCACTTCCACGAGGGTCGCACCAACACGATCCCGTTCCACCCCAACCCCGCGTGCGGCAGCACCGAGGTCTTCATCCGCAACCAGGCCACGGCCGGCCTGTACAACTACACCCCTTACCAGCCCAACGCGGCGGCCCTTGCCGCCGGGTACGGCACCGGCGACGCGTGCTCCACCTACGGCAACCGCAACTTCTGGGCACGTTTCGAGGACTGGTTCGGCTCCACCGACGGCGCCTCCCACAACCCCATCGGTGAGCTCGAGACCGTGGACGCCATATCTGGGGGTATCGCGCTCTCGGGCTGGGCGATCGACCCGGATACGACGGGCCCGATCTACGTCTGGCTCACCGTGGACGGCTCTGGGCGTCACCTGTACGCCAACCAGGCTCGCCCGGACGTGGCTGAGGCGAATCCGGAGTTCGGCGCGAACCACGGCTTCTCCGCCCGGCTCGACATCGCCGAGGGCCAGCACACCGTCTGCGTCACGGCCTCGAATGTTGGCATCGGGTCGCACACCCCGCTGGGCTGCTCGACGGTCCTGGTCCGCGGGGTCTCGCCGGTCGGTGGGCTCGAGAGCGTGGTCGCCGAGATCGGCGGCACGGTCAGCGTCAGGGGCTGGGCGATCGACCCGGACACCACCGGCCCGATCTTCGTCTGGCTCACGGTCAACGGCTCCGGGCGCCATCTGTATGCGAACCAGGCTCGTGCCGACGTCGCCGAGGCCCAGCCGGGCTACGGGCCCGACCACGGCTTCTCGACCCAGCTGCAGCTCGACGGGGGCCGTTACACGATCTGCGCGACGGCGTCGAACGTCGGCCTCGGTTCGCACACCCCGCTCGGGTGCGAGACGGTCTCGGTCCGTGGCGGCTCCCCGTTCGGCAACTTCGAGCGGATGGCTGTGACGTCCGAGGGCATCGAGCTCACGGGCTGGGCCGTCGATCCGGATACGGCCGACCGGATCTACCTGTGGGTCACGGTCGACGGCGCAGGTCGGCACTACCTCGCGGGCACCGAACGACCTGACGTCGGCCGGGCGTTCCCCGAGTACGGCTCCGCGCACGGCTACTCGTTGACGATCGCCGCGACACCGGGCCCGCACAGGGTGTGCATCACCGCGGTCAACGTCGGCGCGGGCACGCACACGTCGCTGGGCTGTCGCGGCAGCTCGCCGGACGTCAGTGGCAACCGCTCTCCGTACGGGAACTTCGAAGCCGCATCCGGCGGGCCCAACGGCATCGAGATCAGGGGCTGGGCGATCGACCCCGACACGACGGCGCCGGTCTACCTCTGGGTGACCATCGACGGCAAGTACGGGCGGCACATCCGGGCAGATGTCGAGCGCAGCGACGTCGGTCGCGTCTTCCCGTCCTACGGATCGGGGCACGGGTTCGAGAAGCTCCTCGCGGTCGCGCCCGGCTCGCACCGGATCTGCGTGACCGCCTCGAATGTCGGCCCGGGTGCTCACACCGACCTGCGCTGCAAGCAGGTGACGGGCTCCGGGGGCACTCTCGCCGACGTCACGTTCCAGTCCTTCACCGCGTCGAACGGCCTGCGCAGCCAGTTCCACATCTACGCCGCGCAGATCGACCCGCGCAAGCCGGTGGGTCTGATGATCCAGTTCCACGGCGACGGCGCCTACGAGTTCAACAACCCGAACTCGACCTACTTCCTCGGCGGTCCGCTCGGACTGCGCGCCGAGGCCGCCAAGCGGAACATGGTGCTCCTCGTGGCCCGAACCCCGGACGTCGAGGGCTCGATCACCTGGTGGGAGTCGGGCGTCGCGAACGCGGACTACGCCCGTGACCTCATCCAGTCGCAGGCGCTCGACAGGTACGACATCGACACCACGCGCGTCTGGCTCGTGGGCTACTCCGGTGGCGCGCAGTTCGTGACGAAGTTCCTGCTGCCCAAGTACTCGGCGATGTTCGGCGGTGGTGGTGCCGTCATCTTCGGCGGGGGCGGCCGGCCCTCCATCACGGTGACGCCGTTCGCGCCGTCCTTCGTCAGCCGCTTCCCCATGCACTGGTACACGGGGGCACTCGACGACGGAACGTGCGCGGGGCACACCTACAACGCGCTGGGCGATGCCCAAGGTGGGTCCGCCTACTACGGCGGGCTCGGCTTCACCGCGACGCTCGAGACGCCCGCGGGCATGTGCCACGGGCTCTCGGGACGTGCCGGCGAGGTGGTAGGCGCCCAGCTCGACCTGCGCGGCGTCGTCGCCGGCTAGCCGCTCGCGACGGGAACCCGTCGGTCTCCGGTCGCCGCCTCGGCGGCTGGAGCCGGCGGGCTCCCGCCGGTGGGCGGGCTCTCGATGTTGATCCGGCCGCGACGGTAGGCGGGCGTGGCCAGGG
>JAHECE010000256.1 GCA_024641895.1 Actinomycetales bacterium | reverse complement strand
GTCGACGGCAAGGCCCTCGACCTGGTGGAACACCGGGGTGTGCGTGGCGTCCAGCTCGTCCGTCCGAAAGACCCGGCCCGGGCATGCCACGTAGACCGGCAGCTCGCGGTCGAGGAGCGTGCGGGCCTGAACAGGCGAGGTGTGGGTGCGCAGCACGAGGCGTTCGTCGGCACCGTCGGCACCGGCGACGAAGAACGTGTCCTGCATCTGGCGGGCCGGGTGGTCGGGCCCGAAGTTCAGGGCGTCGAAGTTGAACCACTCCGACTCGATCTCGGGACCCTCGGCGATCGCCCATCCCATGGCGATGAAGAGGTCGGCGATCTCTTCCATGACCAGAGAGATCGGGTGCCGGGCGCCGGAGGCTGTGCGCTGGGTGGGCAGCGTGACGTCGACGGTCTCGGCCAGGAGCACACGGGCGTCCCGGTCGGCCTCGAGCTCGACCTGGCGCTGCGCCAGGAGCTCACCGACGCGGCGACGAGCGCCGCCGACCCGGGCACCGGCAGCGGCCTTCTCGGGGCCCGGGAGGGCGCCGATCGCGCGGTTGGCCAGAGACAGGGGGCTGCGGTCTCCGGCATGCGCAAGGCGCGCCGCCTTGAGCTCATCGAGGTCGGAGGCCGCTGCGAACGCCGCATTCGCGGCCTCGACCGCGGTCTGGACGCCCGCATCGTCGAGCGGGGAGAGAGCGTCGGTGGTCGTGGACATTCCTGCCTTCCGGGCGGGTGTATGCGGCGCGAGCAGCAGGGCGCGCGCCGGCGGGGCCGAGTTTAGGGGCTGCCCGCCCGGGGTACGCGGGGCTCAGAGCGCGCGGTCGGCGCCGGCCCACCCGAGGGCGGGCCTGATAAATCGTGTCCCGGCGCATGCCACGGAACCATGGTGGCACAGACCCTGCCTGCAGCGCGGCGGGCCACCTCGCGCGCCGAGACCTGGAGCGGCGCGGGGTCGAGCGATAACGTGAGCCATGCACATCTCCGAGGTGATCCGCCGCAAGGGCGACGTCGTCGTGACCATCCACCCCGAGGCGACCGTCGCAGACCTCCTCACCCTGCTCGACGAGCACAAGATCGGCGCCGTCGTCGTGAGCGACGACGGCGGCACGAGCGTCGTCGGCATCGTGAGCGAACGCGACGTCGTGCGACACCTGCACCTGGAGGGCCCGACCGTCCTGGAGACCGCCGTCGCCATGATCATGACGACCGATGTGCTGAGCTGCACTCCCGAGGACGACCTCGAGGTCCTCGCCCGGCAGATGACGGAGAACCGGTGCCGCCACGTCCCGGTCATCGTCGACGGGACCCTGCGGGCGATCGTCAGCATCGGTGACATCGTCAAGCACCGCATCGACGAGCTTCAGCTGGAGCGGGACCAGCTCGTCGGGTACATCCAGCAGTAGCCGACGGCCCGGCGTCGTCAGGGAATGAGCGGCAGCTCCGCGACGGCGTCGTGCAACGGGCCGCCCGCTCGCCCGGCGCCGAGCTCGGAACGGAACAGCACCAGCCCCGCCGCGCGCCAGGCGGGCCCCTCGTAGACCGCGAGCGCCCGCACGGCGGACGCCAGCTCCGCCGGCGCGCGATCGTCCCGTCGCGAGGCTGCGGCGATCCGCGCGAGGGTGAGGTGCGCGCGACGGCGCTCCCGCCGCTCAGGCTCTACCGCAAGGTGCTCGCCGACCGCGCCGGCCGACGCGAAGATCGCGGCGAGCGACTCCGCGTCGCCGGGGCCGTCCCCCACCACCCCGGCCCACAAGGTCCGGCCCGAGTAGCTGCCGGCACCCCGCAGCCGAAGCAGGGGCGCGCGCAGGCCGACCAGCTCATGACGGAGCGACGCGACGAGATCCGGGACTGCGCCGTCGGGCAGGTCGCCGTAGAACGCCACGGTCACGTGCCACTGCTCGGGGTCCGTCCAGCGCAGCACGGGTCGGCGACTCCCGCCGTCCAGGGGCCCGTCCCGCCACGAGGAGAGCGCGTGCCAGAGGTGCCGGACGGCTTCGTCCGGCGGCACCACCGCCGCGAAGAACCTGCTCAAAGCGACGGCGGCCGGTCGGTCGGCCCACGCCGGCCTCGCTGGGCGCGCGCCGAGGCGTAGAGGCAGACGGTGGCTGCGGTGGCCAGGTTGAGCGACTCGGCGCGGCCGTGGATCGGCACGCGGACGACGGCGTCGGCGAGGTTCGCGTCCTCGGGACGAAGACCCCACGCCTCGTTGCCGAAGACCCACGCGGTCGGCTCGGAAAGGCTCACTTCGCCGCCGTCCTGACCCTCGCGGTCGAGGAGGTCGTCGAGATCGACGGGCCCTGCACCGTCGGCGGCAAGGACCGTGAGACCGGCCTGGCGCAGGGCGCGGACCACGGCGGGAAGGTCGACACCGGTGACGACCGGGAGGTGGAAGAACGAGCCGACGCTCGAGCGGACCACCTTCGGGTTGTGCACGTCGACGCTCGCGCCCGCGACGACGACGGCGTCCGCCCCGGCGGCGTCCGCGGCCCGGATCACGGTGCCGGCGTTGCCCGGGTCGCGCACGTCGGAGAGCACCGCCACGAGCCGTGGCGAGCCGGCGAGAACGCTCCCGAGATCCGGCGCCGAGACACGGCTGACCGCCAACATCCCTTGCGCGTCGGGGCTCATGGCCTCCAGCACCTCGGGCGACGCCAGGTGAACGGGCAGGCCTGCCTCGCGCGCACCGGCGGCGATCTCCGCATACCGATTCCGCGCCGCCTCCGTGACGTAGACGTCACGCACCCTCGCCGGCGCCCACCGGACCGCCTCGCGCACGCTCTGAGGCCCTTCGACCAGGTAGAGACCGTGCCGCAGACGCGCCGAACGCCCGGATAGCGCCCGCACCGCCCGAACCCGCTCGCTTCGCGGGTTGGTCAGTTCGGGGCCTTCCGGGCGTCCGGTCACGCCGTGCGTGTGGTGCTCAGGCCGCGGGGGCGTTCACGTCGGTCGGCAGGGCCTCGCGGGCCAGCTCGACCAGCGCGGTGAAGGCCGCCGGCTCGTTGACGGCGAGCTCGGCCAGCATGCGCCGGTCGACCTCGACCTCGGCGGCCTTGAGGCCCTGGATAAAGCGGTTGTAGGTCATGCCCTCCGCGCGGACCGCAGCGTTGATGCGCTGGATCCACAGCCGGCGGAAGTCGCCCTTGCGGGCGCGCCGGTCGCGGTAGGAGTAGGTCATCGAGTGCGTGACCTGCTCCTTGGCCTTGCGGTACAGCCGCGAGCGCTGGCCGCGGTAGCCGCTGGCGAGCTCGAGGGTTGTGCGGCGCTTCTTCTGGGCGTTGACCGCCCGCTTGACGCGTGCCACGTCGTACTCCTAATGGGTTTGGGCGGCTTACTTGCCGAGCAGCTTGGTGATCCTCTTGACGTCGGCCGGGGCAACAGCCTCGTCCTGCGCCAGCCGGCGCGTGCGCTTGCTCGGCTTGCCCTCGAGGAGGTGCCGGCGGTTGGCCTGCTCGCGCATGAGCTTTCCGCTTCCGGTCACCCGGAACCGCTTCTTGGCACCGGAGTGCGTCTTGTTCTTCGGCATCGTCTTCCTTGGTTGGGCGGCACCCGGGATCGGGTGCGGGTCGGGCGAGCGGCA
>JAHECE010000255.1 GCA_024641895.1 Actinomycetales bacterium | reverse complement strand
GCCGGACCGTCACCGCGTCCACCGGCCCCAGCCGGCCGGCGACGAAGGCGTCCGCCTCCGGCGCCAGGCGGGCGCGCGGCGTCGCCGAGGCCCACCCCGCGGGCCGCTCTGCCGTGCCGAAGGTCATGATCAGACGTTGCTCGACCCCGCGGCCCCCGCGCGCGGTGGCCACCACGTCGAACGCGTCGGGGGGCACCGCGGCCCGGCCCACCATGTCGGTGGCGGCCGCCGCCCGCTCGACGTTGCGTCCGGCCAGCTGCTGCACGGACTCGGCGAGCCCGAGGTCGGTGAGGCCGTCCAGCGAGCGCACCACCTCGTCCACGGCCCGTTGCAGCCCGGCGCGCTCCGGCTCAGGACGGTCGGCAGCGATCGCGGCGACCACCGCGCCGGGGGTGTCCAGCTCGAGCTGCGCGATCCCCCAGCCGTTGGCCACCAGCCGCTCGGAGCCCGGGCCGGCGTTCTCCCCGGTGGTCACGCGCAGCGGGAAGCGGCGGCGGAGCGCGAACACCATCCAGTCCAGCTCCGGCTCCGGGCCCCCGCCGGACGCCTCGTGCAGGTCCCGCTCCAGCTGGTACCCGAGCAGGGCGCCGAGCTGTTGGCCGTTGCGCATCCCGGTCGCCAGGTCCAGGGACCTGCGCACCCGTCGCGAGTGCAGGTCCGTCGCGAACGGGGCGTCCGGATCCGTCGGAGAGGCGCCGTGGGCGGCCCAGGCCGCCCGGAGCACGCCCGCGACGGTCGCCTGCCGCATCGAGGGCGCCGACACGAAGCCCTTGTTGTCCGCGTCCTCCTCCACCCCGGCCGGCAGGTCCGGGCGGTCCGGCACGGCGGTCAGCCGGCGACGGGTGATCCCGTGCACGTAGCCCCAGGCCCCCAGCTGCAGCCCGTGGGGGCGGGTCGCCCGCATCTCGGCCAGGCGCTTGGACGCCAGAGAGGTGACCCAGGCGTCGTAGCGATGCGAGCTGCAGTCCAGCGCCTCCCCGACCAGCCGGGCGCGCGTGGCCGTGGGGATCCGGCGCAGGTCCGCCAGGGCGTCGACGAACGCGCGGACGGCGTCGCTGAACAGGTAGCGGCCGATGTCCGCCACCACCGCGGCGTCGGAGGCCTGGTGCACCAGACGGTCCGCCACGGTGGACGGGCCCCCCGCGTCGGTGACGATCGTGGCGAGCAGCTCCGCGTGGGTGGTGAGGCGCTCGACGTCGGCGAACGCGCTCGTGCTCACCGCCGCGTCGGCCGCGGCCGTCAGGGCGATCGACGCGCGGTGGGCCACGGCGTAGCCGATCTGCGACGGGTCCGGCGGCGGGTTCGTCCCCGCCCGGTACTCGTCGGCCGCGGCAGAGGTGACCTGGAGGGCCGCGTTGCGCAGCAGCAGGCCGAGGATGCTCGTCGCCTCCTTGGGCCGGGGGTCCAGGAGGTTCACCTCGAGGTCGCCGTCCGCGGACATCGGCAGCCATACCCGGGCGGGGTCGCTTCGGTAGAGGTTGCTCAGGACCATCGGGAGGGCGTCCCCGAGGTCGAGCTCGGCCGCGAGCCGCCGCTCCTGGGCAGCCAGGTCGAGCTCGTCGCCGAGCCCGTCGAAGATGCCGTAAGGGATGCTCGACGACGCGTTCGTGGTG
The DNA here is from genome assembly GCA_024641895.1 of Actinomycetales bacterium. GTDB lineage: Bacteria > Actinomycetota > Actinomycetes > Actinomycetales > JAHECE01 > JAHECE01. Next base: position 1,952 of record JAHECE010000255.1, on the reverse strand, counting down.
CGGATCCGCACCGCCGTCGAGACCGCCTCATGGCGGTACATCGCCAGAGCGGAGGGCGCGTCGGCGAAGCCCTGGAGCCACAGCGGGCGCACGAGCGCCAGGTGGGCGCCCAGCCAGGTCGCCGTGCGATCGTCGCCGGGACCGGCCTTCCACCCTGCCGGCTGGACGGGGAGCAGCCCGTACGGCTGACGCCCCACGCGCAGCGCCGGCAGCGGCCCACCGCCGCGCACGTGCTCGATGACGTGCCGGTACACCTCGGGCGTCCGCCGCACCGGGAAGGCCGGCTGCGCCTGCTGTCGCAGGTAGGGCCCCCAGGTCGCCTCGAACGTGGCCCGCAGCATCGACCTCGCGTCGGCGTCGTCGGTATCGGCCGCGCCCCCGAGGTGAGCGAGCGCGTCCTGCGGGACGCCCAGCGCGCGGCTGAGCACGGCGGCGTTGGAGTCCGGGCCGGGCACGGGCTGCGCCGTGGGCTCCAGCCGCGCCGGGTCCGGGCGGTCGGTGTACCCGCTGCTGGTGTCGGCCAGGTTGTTGGTGGGCGTGCCGGGCGCGACGAAGCCGGCCCCGTCCGTCACCCGGTGCCGCGCCACCAGCGCGGTGAGCAGCTCGCCGGCGTCCTCCGGGGCCAGGGTGACGCAGACCCCCACCGCCGTCACGTCGTCGACGTGCTCCGTGCCGACCGGGAGAGGCACGGTGACGGCCATCCCGGAGGCCTCGGCCCGGTCGTACTCGGCCATCCACCGCAGGCCCTCGGCCAGAACGATGACCTCCTCGTCCAGCCGCACCGTCGAGGTGGCGGCCGACATGTCCAACCCCACCTGCAGGGTGTCCGAGACCGGCTGCCCGGCGACGACGAGCACCTGACCGCCGACGCGCACCCGGACCAGGAAGACGTCCGGGAGCGCGCGGGCCGCGCTCGCCCGCGACGTGCCGGGGGCCCGCAGTGCGACCTCGGGCGGCGTCCCGTCCGCGGCCGGCTCGGTGGTCTGCCGGATCCACAGCGCCCGGTGCGGCCCCGGAACCGCGGCCAGCGCCGTCCAGGCCTGAGCCTCCGTCGTGCCGCCGCGCACGGCCGTCCAGTACGCCGCCCCGAGCGCCGCCTCGGCCTCGGTCAGCGCCGGCTCGTGGTCATCGACGTGCAGGTCGTCGGGGTAGATGCGGACCTTCAGCCGGACCTGGCCGTCCGCGTCGTCGAAGCGCGTCTCGACGCGGACGGGCAGCAGCGCGATCGGGAGGTCCTTGTCCAGCCCGTCGACGGCGACCGCTCCTGCCTGCACCGCTACGCCGATCCGGTGGTCGATCTCCTGGCGGGCGCCGACGGTGGCCTCGGCGGCGGCCACCGTCGCCTGGATCGCCGCCGCCCGGCGCTCGATCGCGCCGGCCAGGACGGCACCCTCGTCCCCGGCCTGCGCGGACTGCACCGCCCGATCGGCCTGGGCGAGGCGCCACTGCGCCTGCGCCAGGGCCTGCTCCGCGTCGGCCACCTGCTGCCGTTGGACGCGTAGGGCGTTCTGGAGCTCGCGGAAGTCCGTCACGGCTGTTCTCCCTCCGGGGGCAGGAGCTGCTGGGCCGGGACGCCCCGGCGGAACGGGAACTGCAGGGCGATCCACGCCTGCCCCGCGGCGTCCGCACCCCAGCGGTGCGTCACCGGCGAGCCGGTGTCGGTGCCCTTGCGCAGGTTGTTCCCGGCGAACGAGGAGGCCGTCAGGAACCCGCGAGCGTCGAGGGTGGCGTGCTGCCAGGCGGCGTCGTTCCAGGTGCGCCCGAGACCGGTCCAGGGGCGGTGGTCGTCGGGGCCGAGCTCGACGCCGTCCTCCACCAGCTCGTCGAGGCCGAACCGCGGCTCGGCGAAGTGTTCCGCGAAGAACATCCACCACGCTGTGTCCGGGTCTCCCTGCGCGGCCCGCACGATCGGCTCGGTGAGCGTCTCGAAGCCGACCAGCAGCACGTCCGGG
>JAHECE010000254.1 GCA_024641895.1 Actinomycetales bacterium | reverse complement strand
CACCGGCGCGATCATGGCGGTGCCGGCCGAGGACGAGCGCGACTTCGCGTTCGCCTCGACCTACGGCCTCCCCGTCGTGCGGACGGTTCAGCCTCCCGAGGACTTCCAGGGCGGGGCCTTCACGGGCGAGGGCCCGACCATCAACTCGGCCAACGACGAGGTCTCCCTGAACGGCATGGACGTGCTGGAGGCCAAGGCCGCCATCACGGCCTGGCTCGAGGCCAAGCGGCTCGGCGAGGGAGCGACGACGTTCCGCCTGCGCGACTGGCTGTTCAGCCGGCAGCGGTACTGGGGCGAGCCGTTCCCGGTCGTGTACGACGAGGACGACCGTCCGATCGCCCTGCCCGAGAGCGCCCTGCCGATCGACCTGCCGGACGTGCCGGACTACTCCCCGCGTACCTTCGACTCCGACGACGCCGGCTCCTCGCCCGAGCCCCCGCTCTCGCGCCTGCCCGAGTGGGTCAACGTGACGCTCGACCTCGGCGACGGACCCAAGACGTACCGCCGCGACACCAACACCATGCCCAACTGGGCCGGGTCCTGCTGGTACGAGCTGCGCTACCTCGACCCGCAGAACTCCCTCGAGATGGTCGATCCCGAGATCGAGCGCTACTGGATGGGTCCCAAGGACGGCGCCCCCATGGGCGGCACCGACCTGTACGTGGGTGGCGTCGAGCACGCCGTGCTGCACCTGCTCTACGCCCGCTTCTGGCACAAGGTGCTCTACGACCTCGGCCACGTGAGCTCAGGGGAGCCGTTCCACAAGCTCTTCAACCAGGGTTACATCCAGGCGTACGCCTTCGCCGACGCCCGGGGCCAGCACGTCCCGGCAGCCGAGGTCGAGGAGGTGGCCGGCGACGACGGTGGGATCGGGTATCGCTGGGGCGACGTCGAGGTCTTCCGCGAGTACGGGAAGATGGGCAAGTCGCTCAAGAACGTCGTCACGCCGGACGAGATGTACGAGTCGTACGGCGCGGACACGTTCCGCGTCTACGAGATGTCGATGGGTCCGCTGGACGTCTCCCGACCGTGGGAGACCCGCGCCGTCGTCGGCTCGCACCGGTTCCTGCAGCGGCTGTGGCGCAACGTCGTCGACGAGGCGACCGGCGAGGTGACCGTGGTCGACGCGGACGCCGACCTCGAGACGCGTCGCCTGGTCGCGCGGACGATCGACGAGGTCGCCACCGAGATGGACGCGATGCGGCTCAACACCGCGATCGCCCGTCTCATCGTGCTGAACAACCACCTCACGTCGCTGCCCGCAGTGCCGCGCGAGGCCGTCGAGCCGCTCATCCTGATGGTTGCCCCGGTCGCACCGCACATCGCCGAGGAGCTGTGGTCCCGGCTCGGGCACGACGGCTCGCTGGCCTACGAGCCGTTCCCGGCTGCGGACCCCGTCCTGCTGGTCGAGGACACGGTGACGTGCATCGTCCAGGTCGCCGGCAAGGTGCGCGACCGGCTCGAGGTGCCCGTCTCCATCGGTCAGGACGAGCTCCGAGACCTGGCTCTCGCGACGGACGGAGTCCAGCGGACGCTCGACGGCCGGGGCATCCGGACGGTGATCGTGCGCGCGCCCAGGCTCGTCAACGTCGTCCCCGCCTGAGCGCCGCCGCTCCCTTTCTCGCCGGCGTCCGGCGTCCGGCGTCGAGCGTCGAACGTTCGCGGCCGACGCCCCGGCACCTCCGCCGAGTGCCCCGTTCGGTCGCGCCTGGCCCGCGGGGTGGCACGAAGCGCACAGTTCCGGGCCCTCGGAGCGGGGTCCGTCCTGTCGCTCGCTGGTGGGGGCGTGCTGTGCCGCTCGGCACCGGTGTGCGGTCGCGGGGACGTGTCGCAGGACGTGTCGCCGCAGCCGGCGGTCAGCGGCGGCGGGTGCCGAAGATCGTCCGCGTGATCTCGCGACCGAGCTGAGTGCCGGCCGAGCGCATCAACGAGTCGAACGGGCTCGAGGACCGCGACGACGAGGACCGCGACGTGGACGGCGACCGGGAGCTCGATGCCTCGCGCTCGAGCCGCGTCCGCATCCGCTCGAGCTCGTCGGCCTGCTTCTTCGCCGCCCGGGCCGCCTCGTCGGCCGCACGCTTGGCTTCACCCGCCCGCTCCTGCGCCTCGATCGCCGCCTGGGCCGCCGCCTGCTCCTGCGCGAGCCGTGCCGTCAGGACCTCGTAGGCCGACTCGGCGTCGACGGCCGTGCCGTAGAGCCGGGTCAGTGGTGACGCCGACACGACAGCCTCCAACGTGCCGGCCGGAGCAGGGTCCATCGAGGACTCGGGGGCCCGCAACCTCGTCCAGGCCACCGGCGTCGGTGCGCCCTTCTCGGTGAGGACCGTGACGATCGCCTCGCCGATGCCGAGCGAGGTGAGCATCTCCTCGAGGTCATAGGGCGACGTCGGGAACGTCCGTGCCGTGGCGCGCATGGCCCGGGCATCGTCAGGGGTGAAGGCGCGCAGCGAGTGCTGGACCCGGTTGCCGAGCTGCCCGAGCACGTCGCTCGGAACGTCCTTGGGCGTCTGGGTGACGAAGAAGATGCCCACGCCCTTGGACCGGATGAGCCGCACGGTCTGGGTGACCTGAGTGAGGAAGTCCTTCGAGGCGTCGGTGAACAGCAGGTGGGCCTCGTCGAAGAAGAACACGAGCCTGGGCTTGTCGGGGTCGCCGACCTCGGGCAGGTCCTGGAAGAGGTCTGCCAGGAGCCACATCAGGAAGGTCGAGAACAGAGCGGGCCTGTCCTGCACAGCCGTCAGCTCCAGCGCGGAGATCGTGCCGCGTCCGTCGGGCGCGACCCGCAGGAGGTCCGCGGTGTCGAAGGCGGGCTCGCCGAAGAAGGCGTCCGCACCCTGCGCCTGCAGGCCGACGATCTCGCGGAGGATGACGCCGGCCGTGGCCGCCGAGAGTCCGCCGATGCCCCTGAGCTGGGCCTTGCCCTCGTCCGAGACGAGGTAGGTGATCGTCGCGCGCAGGTCCTTGAGGTCGAGGAGATCGAGTCCCTGGCTGTCGGCCCAGTGGAAGATCAGCTCGAGGCTCGACTCCTGCGTCTGGTTCAGCCCGAGGACCTTGGACAGCAGCAGCGGGCCGAAGTCGGTGACGGTGGTCCGGATGGGCACGCCGGCGCCGAGACCGCCGAGCGAGTAGAACTCGACCGGGTACGCCTTGGCCTGCCAGTCCTGCCCGATGCCGACCGAGCGCGCGATGAGCTTCGGGCTGGCCTTGCCGGGCGCTGCCAGACCCGACAGGTCGCCCTTGATGTCCGCGATGAACACGGGCACGCCGGCCTGCGAGAGGCCTTCGGCCATGCCCTGCAGGGTCTTGGTCTTGCCGGTTCCGGTTGCTCCCGCGACGAGGCCGTGGCGGTTCATCATCCGCAGCGGGAGGCGGACCTGGGCCTCGGGTACGGCGACGCCGTCGACGACGAGCGCTCCGACCGGCAGGGTCGCCCCCGCGAACGTGTAGCCCGCGGCGACGACGTCGGCCCAGGTCGGCTCGGCATCGTGGTCCGCGGCGGCGCTCGGGCCCGCCTCGGCCGGGCTCGCGGGCTCTTCGGCGACTGTCGCCGCGGCCGCCTCAGCGGCAGCCAG
>JAHECE010000253.1 GCA_024641895.1 Actinomycetales bacterium | reverse complement strand
AGGACATCCTCTCGGGGGTGTTCGGCGGCGGTGGTCGGGCAGGGGGCTTCCGGGCCACGCGCGGGCCCGAGCGTGGCCAGGACGTGCAGGCGTCCACGACGCTGCCGTTCCGGGACGCCGTCGCGGGCTCGACGGTGCGCCTCGGCGTCGGCGCCACGAGCATGACGGTCCGCATCCCGCCCGGCGTGCACAACGGCCAGAAGATCCGTCTGCGCGGCAAGGGCGAGCCGGGCCGTGGCGGCGCGGCAGCCGGCGACCTGGTGGTCACGGTGGCCGTGGAGCCGCACCCGGTCTTCAGTCTGCACGGCCACAACCTCCACCTCACGGTCCCCGTCACCTTCGCCGAGGCCGCGCTCGGCGGCACGATCGAGGTGCCGACCCTCGACGGCTCGACCGTCCGGGTCAAGATCCCGGCCGGCACGCCGTCGGGCCGCACCTTGCGGGTCAAGGGCCGCGGGGCCCCGGTGGCGCCCGCGCCGGGTGACCTGATGGTGATCGTCGACGTCGCGGTGCCCCAGGCGCTGAACGCGAAGGCGAAGGCCGCTGTCGAGGCCTTCGCCGAGGCGACGGCAGGCGAGGACCCGCGGGCCGACCTGCGTCTGCGGGCCGGGGCCTGAGGACGCGACCGGCGAGGGAGGGCAGCGCGATGGCGGCGGACAGGGACGACGCTCCCGTCTACGTGATCTCCGTGGCGGCCGCGCTCGCCGGGATGCACCCCCAGACGCTGCGTCAGTACGACCGGCTCGGGCTGGTCACCCCCCGACGCGCCGCCGGCCGCGGCCGGCGGTACACGCGACGGGACATCGCCACCCTGCGCGAGGTCCAGCGGCTCTCGCAGGACGAGGGCGTGAACCTGGCGGGCATCAAGCGCATTCTCGAGCTGGCAGACCGGGTCGAGGAGCTCGAGCGGGAGGTGGCCTGGCTCCGTCGTCGGCAAGCGGCCGATCTGCGGGTCTTCGCAGCTGGACCCAGTGGCGACGTGGTCGAGGTCCAGCGCGGGCGCCGCGTCGGCCGGACCAGCGCTCCAGCGGCAGGCGCCCTCGTCCTGTGGCGTCCGGGGCGCTGAAGCCCTTCCCGAGCCCCCTGGTGCCCGTCGCCGCGCCGTGACACGTCGCGCCCGAACTCGTCACCGCGGCGGGGAAGCGCCCTGCGCGGTGGCAGGATGGCCGGTCTCGGGGGAAGGCGAACGGGGCGGTTCGGCATGTTTCCCCAACGGGGTGCGCGCGGGCGCTCCCGTCGCCATGCCCGCCCGCTGACCGGTCTGCCCGCGGCCGGCACCTTCCGTGCCGGCCGGTTCACTGCCGGCCGGTTCACTGCCGGCCGGTTCACTGCCAGCCGGTTCACTGCCAGCCGGTTCACTGCCGGCCGGTTGCTCGTCGCCGCGCTGGTCTCGGCCGGGCTCGCGCTCGTCGCCACGCCCGCGACCGGTGCGCCGAGCCCGCCCGACGTCACCGGCCGCACGCTCTCGGACGCCCGCCAGATCCTGGCCGCGGCGGGTGTCGCGCACGTGGTCACGGTTCCGGCCCATCCGGTGGCCGCTGACGGAGACACCGTCGTCACCGGGCACGAGGCCGTTCCGCTCGGGCGCGGCGTCGAGGCCGAGCTGAGGGTCCGGGCACGCGTGCCTTCCGTCGTGGGCACGACCGTCGCCGAGGCCACGCGCCTGATGGCCTCGGTCGGGCTCGTAGCCTGCCCGGACGACGACGCCGGGACCGTGGTCGCGCAGGTGGCTCCCGCGGGGTCCGTGCTGCCCTTCGGGGCTGCGGTCGGCCTGACGGTCGCGAGCGACGGCGGCGTCCCCCGGCCCCCGGTGGTCCCGGTCGTCGTGCCGAGTCTGCTCGGGATGTCGGCGGACGAGGCGGCGGCCGTCCTCGCCGGGGTGGGCCTCCGGCTCGAGCAGCGCCTGCGCGGTGCCGGGGCGGCCGGCCCGGTCCAGGACCAGGAGCCCGCCGCCGGCACCCGCGTCGGCCCCGGCTCGCTCGTCACGCTCGTCGCACAGGGGGAGCGGCTCGCGCCCGGGTTCTCGTCGGTGCCTGAGGTCCGCGGTCTCGAGCTCGACGAGGCGCGGGCGCGTCTCGCCGAGGCGGGCCTGAGCCTGCGGGTGGCGGCGCAGCCGGCCGACCTGCCGGTCGAAGCCGAGCTCGAGGCGTTCGGCCCCGTGCGCGAGCAGGATCCTGAGCCGGGCGCCGAGGTCGAGGCCGGCTCGACCGTGACGGCCGTGGTGGACCGCCTCGTTGCCGTCCCCGACCTCCACGGGCTCGATCTCGACGCCGCCGCGACGTTGCTGGCCAGGGTGGGCCTGACGCTCGCCACCCTCAGCGACGTCGAGGCCCGGAACGCCGACGGCGAGCGGGTGACGGGTCAGACGCCGGAGCCGGAAGCCCTGGTCACGGCCGGGTCGGCGGTCGCGGTCACGGTGACCGACGTCGCCGGCCCGAGCGGTTACGGGCCCCGGACGCCGCCCGTCGACCGGGGGTGGTGGTGGCTCGTCGTGCTCGTCGTGCTTGTGGTGACGCTGGCCGTGCTGCTCCTGCTGCGCGGGGCGCGCCACGGCCGCTGGGTCGCGGCCCACGTGAGCGCGATTGCCCATCCGGTACCGGCGGCCGTGACCGTGCTGGCGGCACCGGGTGCGCCACCGTCTCTCCGGGTGCGTGTGGTGCCCGTGCCCGGTCCTCTCGACGACGTCCAGGTGAGGCAGGTTGAACCCGAGTGACGACTCCTCAGATCGATGCGACGAGCATCCAGGCCGTCCTGCTCGACCCGGATCCGGATCGGGCCGCCGAGCTGCTCGCCGAGGCGTTGCGTGACCGCGAGGTGGCGGGCCTGCGTCCCGAGGGCGTGGCCCGCCTCGCCGGACCTGGGCGCCGCGCGATCACCGAACGTGTCGCGCGCGCGTTCGGGCCGCTCCTTGCCACCCCGCTCGGCGCCGTCCTCGAGGTGGGCTGGGTCAAGCACGAGGAGCTGCAGGCGGCTGCGCGGAGATGCCTCGCGAGCCCGGGTTCCTCGGAGGTGGTCGAGCTCGCGACGCACGAGGTCACCTCCGTGCAGCGACCCTACGTCGACCTGGAGGTCGACGGCTTCCCACGGGTGCGGCTGCTGGCCGAGGTCCGCGTGCGCGCGGTCCTCGACGGCGTGCTCGGCGTCGTCGTCGGCGGTCGGCTGACCGACGTCCGGTCCGGGCTGGCCACGGTGCACCTCGAGCTCCGGGTGATGGGCACGGACGTCGCCGAGCGGGACGCGACGTTCGACGTCCCCGGCCTCGTCCATCTCGGCGAGGGCCTGGTGCTGGCGACGCCCGACGACGAGGCAGGCGCAGAAGCCGGGGCCGCGCCGGCCCCGCGGCGTACCGTCTGGCCGTGACGTACCCCGCGATCGAGGCCATGACGGCGCTGGAGCTGGCGCGCGCTCTCCGCCGGGGCGAGACCTCGCCCCGGGAGGTCCTCGAGCACGCGCTGGCGCGAGCTGTGCGCCTCGGACCGCGGGTCGGCGCGTTCGTCACGATCACCGGGGTCCTCGCCCGGGAGCAGGCCTGGGCGGCCGAGCGGCTGCTCGACGCCCGACCGGGAGCGGCCGGCGACCCGGTC
>JAHECE010000044.1 GCA_024641895.1 Actinomycetales bacterium | reverse complement strand
TGCCGCCGGCGAGCCGGGTCCGCAGCGGCGCGAGCGTGTCGTTCGTGACGAGCCCCGCCCAGACGAGGTCCCAGAGCGCATCCGCCAGCGCGCGCGCCGAGACCGGTTCGTCCACTCCGTCGCCCGCGCCGGCGACCAGCTCGCGGAAGAACCGCCCGCCCCCGGTCGCGAGGGTACGCAGGAGCCAGGCGTGGACAGCGGATGCCGGTTCCGCGCCGTCGGGGGCCGGGGACACGAGCCCCTCGAGGTCGGCGGGAGCCAGGACGAGGACGCCGTCGTTCCCGGGTAGGGTCCCGTCGCCGGCCCATGTCACCTCGCCCGCCGCGACCAGCTCGTCGAGCATGGCCGGCTGGTAGTCCCGCACTCTGGCCGGCAGCACCAGGGCTTCCAGGGCCGACGCTGGGATGCGGGCACCCGCGAGCTGGTTGACGGCGGCCAGCACACCGGCTGCCCCGCGACCGCCGGGCGCGCGACCGGACTGGGGAGTCGCCCGGGGTGAGCCGACTCCTTGCCACCGGGGCAGGAACACGGCTAGCCCCGCCTGGGGCACCGGCTCGACCTCGGCCCGCAGATGGGCCAGCGAACGCCGCCGGATCCGGCGCAGCACCTCCGTGTCGCAGAACTCGGTGACGCCGCTGCCTCCGGGTCGTAGGCGTCCGGAGACCAGGACGCTTCGTCGCTCGAGGTCGCGCAGCGCGGCGGCGGCGACGGCGGCGCCGAGGCCGAACCGCTCCGCGACCTCGGCCGCAGTGAACGGTCCGTGCGTGCGGGCGTGGCGCCGCAGGAGGTCGCCGAGCGGGTCCGCCACCGGTTCGAGCACGGTCGCCGGCAGCCCGTTCGGGAGCGCGACCCCGAGAGCGTCACGCAGCCTGCCCGCGTCTTCCGTGACGGCCCAGTGGGCTGCGCCCGCGACGCGGACCGCGATCACCCGGCGAGCGTCGACGAGCTCGGCGAGCCAGCCGGCGGCCGCCTCGGGTTCCCGCGAACGGGAGGCCAGGTCGTCGACCGTGATCGGGCCGAGCCTGCGCACGAGGTCGGCCACGCCCTCGACGTCCCGCGCCCGCGACGGCTCGGTCCGCAGGCCGACCTCGGCCTCAACCTGGGCGATCGCCGCCTCGTCGAGGAGGTCGGCGACGTCCGGCATGCCATCGCCGAGCAGCTCGCTCAGCAAGGCGGGGTCGAGCGTGAGCGCGGCGGCTCGACGCTCCGCGAGCGGGGTGTCGCCGTCGTAGATGAACTGACCGACGTACCCGAACAGGAGCGCGCGCGCCGCGGGTGAGGGCGCGGTCGTCGTGACGTCCAGGACGTGGACCCGGCGCGTCGTGATGTCGCGCATCAGCTGGGCCAGGGCGGTGACGTCGAAGTCGTCCTGCAGGCACTCCCGCACGGCCTCGAGCACCACCGGGAACTCCGGGTAGGCGGCTGCGACGGACAGGAGCTGGGCGGACCTCTGCCGCTGCTGCCACAGCGGCTGGCGTCGGTCGGGCCGGCGGCGCGGCAGGAGAAGCGATCGGGCGGCGGACTCGCGGAACCTGGCGGCGAAGTGCGCCGAACCCGCGAGAGCGTCGACGACCGCGGCTCCCACGTCCTCGGGTTCCACGAGAAGGTCGGCGCCCGTGAGTCGACTCGCGTCAGGGGTCTGCATCGCTCGGTTCACGTCGTCGTCGGCGGAGCCGGTGCCGCCCGGTAGGAAGTCGCTGAAGCGGCCCAGGTCTGCGTCGCCCACGTCAGGCAGCCGAAGCACGATCCCGTCGTCGCCGTGCATCGCCTGGACGTCGATCCCGAAGCGCTCGCGCAGTCGCGCGGCCACCACCAGGGCCCAAGGGGCGTGGACGCGTGCCCCCCACGGCGAGTGGATCACCAGGCGCCAGTCGCCCAGCTCGTCGCGGAATCGCTCGACGACGATGGTCCGGTCGTCGGCGAGGTGTCCTGTCGCGTCCTGCTGCTCGCGCAGGTAGGCGAGCAGGTTGTCGGCCGCCCAGGTGTCCAGGCCCCACGACGTCAAGAGTGCGCGGGCCGGGGACCCCTGTCGCGCGGGGGTGTCCGGTGCGGGGTCCGCGAGCGCCCCGCGGGACGGTTCCTGCAGGTCCGGTGCGAGCCCTCGCACCATCGCGCCCAGCGCGCCCCCGAGCTCTGCCGGCCGCCCGGGGGCGTCGCCGCGCCAGAACGGCAGCCGGCCGGGCAGGCCGGGGGCCGGGGACACCAGGACCCTGTCCGGGGTGATGTCCTCGATCCGCCAGGTGCTCGACCCGAGGGTGAAGGTGTCGCCGACCCGGGACTCGTAGACCATCTCCTCGTCAAGCTCGCCGACCCGCTTCCCGCCGGTGGGCCCGCCGACCAGGTAGACCCCGTACATGCCGCGGTCGGGGATCGTCCCGCCGCTGGTCACTGCGAGACGCAGTGCCCCCGGGCGGGCGGTCAGGACGTCGCCGAGGCGGTCCCAGACGAGCCGGGGGCGCAGCTCCCCGAAGTCCTCGCTCGGGTAGCGGCCGGCAAGCATGTCGAGGACGGCGTCCAGGGAGCGATCGCCGAGGGAGGTGAAGGGCGCTGCGCGGCGCACGACGCGGGCCAGCTCGGCTCGTTCCCAGTCCTCCACGGCGACCATGGCGACCACCTGCTGCGCCAGGACGTCGAGCGGGTTCGTGGGCACCTGCACGGACTCGATCGCGCCCTGCGCGGCCCGCACGGCGATGACGGCGGTGGCCAGGAGGTCGCCTCGGTGCGTGGGCAGCACGACTCCGCGGGAGAGCGCGCCGACCTGGTGGCCCGCGCGGCCGATGCGCTGCAGCGCGCTCGCCACGGACGGCGGGGCGCCGACCTGGACCACCAGATCGACCTCGCCCATGTCGATCCCCAGCTCCAGCGACGACGTCGCGACCACCGCCGGGAGGCGTCCAGCCTTGAGCTCGGTCTCGATTGCAGTCCGCTCCTCGCGGCTCATCGAGCCGTGGTGAGCGCGGGCGAGCTCGTTGCCCGCGGGCCTTGCGGCGGCTGAGCCGCCCTGGCCGGGGTAGGTGGCCGCCCAGCTCGATCCCGGGTCGAGGCGAGCGGCGCGGCGGTGCGCGCTCGTGCCTGACGTCGCCGTCGCATCCGCGTCGCGGTCGCGGTCGCGGTCGCGGTCGCGGTCGCGCGAGTCTGAGCCGAACCCTGCCTCTGCCGCCAGCCGGTCGGCCCAGCACTCGTTGATCCGCGCCGTCAGGCGCTCGGCGCCCCGGCGGGAGTTTGCGAAGACGATGGTCGAGCGGTGCGTTCGGATCAGCTCGGTGACGAGTTCCTCCACGTGCGGCCAGATCGAGCCGTCCGCTCGCGGAGGCGCGTGAGGCTCGTGGTCGGTCACCGGCGCCCCCGTCGGGGGGCCCGCGGAGGCGATGTCGCCGAGGTCTGGGACCGGGACGACGACGTCGATCCGGATCTCCTTGGCGACGGTCGGCTGAACCGTGACGACGGGTCGGCCGCCGTCGTCCGGCGTCCGGTTGCCCGCGAGGAAGTGCGCGACCCTCTCCGTGGGGCGGACCGTGGCAGAGAGCCCGATGCGCTGCGCGGGCGTGGGCAGCATGGCGTCGAGCCGTTCGAGGGACAGGGCCAGGTGTGCGCCGCGCTTCGACCCGGCGACGGCGTGTACCTCGTCGAGGATCACGGTCCTGATGCCGCGCAGGCCTTCGCGCGCCGACGACGTCAGGACAAGGTAGAGCGACTCCGGTGTCGTGATGAAGATGTCCGGAGGGGACGTGCCGAACGTGCGGCGCTCGGCCGGCGGGGTGTCGCCCGTGCGGGTCCCGACGCGGACGTCGGCCAGTTCGCGGCCCAGCCGAGCGGCGGCGTGCCTGATGCCCACCAGCGGTGAGCGCAGGTTGCGCTCGACGTCGGCAGCCAGGGCTTTCAGCGGCGAGACGTACAGGACCCGGCAGCGCTCGCCCCTTGGCGGCGTGGGTTCGTTGAGGAGACCGTCGAGCGCCCACAGGAACGCCGCCAGCGTCTTTCCGGACCCGGTCGGGGCGATGACGAGGGCGTGCGAACCGCCGGCTATGGCGTCCCAGGCGCCCGTCTGCGCAGCGGTCGGCGCCTCGAACGCGTCGCTGAACCACGCCCTCGTCGCGGCGGAGAACCGAGCGAGGGGCGCCAGCGTCGTGCCCGGTGCACCCATGGCTCCATTCTCACCCGCCCCACCGACACCCCACCCGGTCCGTCGGCCGCGGGGGTGGGCTACGGGTTCCGGGCATGTCTGGCTAGGGTGACGCGGTGCGTCAGTCGGAGTTCCGTCAGGTGATGGATGCTGCGTTCGGGGCGGCCCGGGCGCGCGCCCTCGCCGACGACTTGGTCCTGGCCTCGCTCGGCGGCCGCTCGCCCAGCGAGGCGCTCGCCTCCGGCGTCCCGGTCCGCACCGTCTGGGACGCCGTGTGCGACGCCATGGATCTCGACGACGACGCGCGCTGGCGCCACCGCGACGAGCTCAAGGGACGCCGCCGCTGACGGCTGCGGGTGGCCCGACACGCCAGCGGCGCGGCTGTCGGTGTCGAACACGTGTTCGCCCTAGAGTGGGTAACAGGTGAGGACGTCGTCGCCCCGTGCACACGCGTGGGCTCGGCGACGACGGATGTCAGTGGTCGGACATAGCGTCACCTCTGGCACCGGCGGCTCCGACAACGCCGGCCAGGGCAGACCAGCCCCAGTCCGTAGATCGCCTGGTCACAGGCGCTGATGTCACGAGGTGAACATGGCTGCTCCAGCAGACCGCTCGAAGGCCCTTGAGGCCACGCTCGGCCAGATCGACCGCCAGTTCGGCAAGGGTTCTGTCATGCGCCTCGGCGACCAGGGCCGGGCCCCGGTCGAGGTGATCCCGACCGGTTCCATCGCGCTCGACGTGGCGCTCGGCATCGGCGGGCTGCCCCGGGGGCGCGTCGTCGAGATCTACGGACCCGAGAGCTCCGGCAAGACGACCGTCGCGCTGCACGCCGTGGCGAACGCCCAGCGCGCCGGCGGGATCGCGGCCTTCATCGACGCCGAGCACGCGCTCGACCCGGAGTACGCCAAGAGGCTCGGCGTCGACACAGACGCCCTGCTCGTGTCTCAACCCGACACCGGTGAGCAGGCACTCGAGATCATGGACATGCTGATCCGTTCCGGCGCGATCGACATCGTCGTCATCGACTCGGTCGCAGCGCTGGTGCCCAAAGCCGAGATCGAGGGCGAGATGGGCGACAGCCACGTCGGCCTCCAGGCCCGGCTCATGTCCCAGGCTCTGCGCAAGATCACCGGTGCCCTGAACACGTCGGGCACCACCGCGATCTTCATCAACCAGCTCCGCGAGAAGATCGGCGTGTTCTTCGGCAGCCCGGAGACGACGACCGGCGGCAAGGCGCTGAAGTTCTACGCCTCCGTGCGCATCGACGTGCGTCGGATCGAGACCCTCAAAGAGGGCTCGGAGCCCGTGGGTAACCGCACACGGGCAAAGATCGTGAAGAACAAGATGGCCCCGCCGTTCAAGCAGGCCGAGTTCGACATCATCTACGGCGTCGGGATCTCCCGCGAGGGCAGCCTCATCGACCTGGGCGTCGAGCACGGTCTCGTCCGCAAGTCGGGCGCCTGGTACACGTATGAGGGCGACCAGCTCGGTCAGGGCAAGGAGAACGCTCGAGGTTTCCTGCGGGACAACCCGGACCTGGCCAACGAGATCGAGAAGAAGATCAAGGAGAAGCTCGGCATCGGGGCCCGGATCGACGCCCCGGCCGAGGCTCCTGTCGACTTCTGATGGCAGGCGCACCGTCGGGGCGGGGGCAAGCATCCGTCCGGGGGCTCGGGCGAGCGCCCGAACCTCCGGGCACCGGATCTGCAGCTGAGGACGCCGAGCCCGATGCCGAGTCCGTCGCCAGGGCGATCGCCCTCCGACAGCTCGCCGCGGCGCCTCGAACTCGATCGCAGCTAGAAGCCGCGATGGCGCGCCGAGATGTTCCGGATGACGTCGTCACCACCGTCCTCGACAGGTTCACCGAGGTGGGGCTCGTCGACGACCTGGCCTACGCCGAGATGCTGGTGCGCTCGCGCCACGCCGATCGGGGCCTTGCCCGACGCGCTCTGGCCCACGAGCTGCGGGCCAAGGGCATCTCGCCCGAGCTCGCCGAGCAGGCGCTTGACCAGCTGGACGGTGACGACGAGCGTCGCACGGCTCGGGAGCTCGTCGCCCGCAAGGCCGCCGGGACGGCCGGGCTGGATCGTCAGCGGCGGCGTCGCCGACTCGCACAGATGCTCGCCCGCAAGGGGTACCCGCCGGGGCTGGCGCTGGGCGTGGTCGACGAGGTGCTCGCGGACCAGGATGCGGCCGGCGATGGAGGCTTCGGGACGCCTTCGCACGCCGACCGAGACCTCGGCGACGGCATCGACGCGGACGACGCCGCCTTCGACGACGCCTGATCGTCACGTGCGGCAGGCTCCCGCTCAGGGCTGGCAGCCGCCGCGGGCGCAGGCCCACGAGGTCAAGGCGCCCGTCGTGTGACGTCCGACGAGCCGAGCAGCCGCGAGCCGCGCTAGCCTCCCCTCATGGGCGGCAGCGACGTGTACTTCGGCGCGCTCTCGCTCGTGCTCGGATTCGTCATCGCGCTCGTCGTCATCGTCGTCGCGCGCCGAGATGCCGCCGCCACCAGGGCTCGGGTCGACGCCGACCTCCGGCGGGCGCGCGTCGAGGTCGCTGAGCTCGACCGTCGGGCGGCTGGCCTGCGGGGACGACTGGCCGACGCCGACGAACGTGAGGCACGCGTCGAGGCAGAGCTGCGGGTCCAGCGCGCCGCCGCCGAGTCGATGCTCCGCTCGCGACTCGAGGACGTCGCCGATCTCACGGCAGCCGAGGCTCGCGAGCGGCTCCTCGAGGAGGTCCGGCCCGGCTTCGAGCGGGACGCCGCGATGCTGCGCCGGCGACTCGAGCGATTCGCCAGGGAGGAGGGCGAGGACGTCGCCCGGCGCGTCCTGGCGACCGCCCTCGCGCGGATGGCGGGCCCTTCCTCGAGCCAGCTCGCCGTTACCCGGGTGGAGCTGCCCTCCGACGAGCTCAAGGGCCGGATCATCGGCAAGGAGGGGCGCAACATCCGATCCTTCGAGGCGCTCACCGGAGTCAACGTCGTCATCGACGAGACGCCCGACGTCGTGCTGCTCAGCTCGTTCGACGCCGAGCGACGTGAGATCGCCGCCGTTGCCCTCGAGCAGCTCGTGGCGGACGGGCGGATCCACCCCGGCCGGATCGAGGCGGCGGTCGCCGAGGCCGAAGCCGGTGCCGAGAAGCGTCGGCTGCTCGCGGGTGAGGCGGCTGCCCATGACGCGGGCGTGGGCTCGCTGCACGTCGACCTGCTGCAGACGCTCGGCGCCCTGCGCCTGCGGACGTCCTTCGGGCAGAACGTGCTCGCCCACTCCGTCGAGTGCGCCCAGATCGCGGCCATGCTCGCGGCGGACATCGGTGCCGATGTCACCGTCGCGCGGAGGGCGGCCTTCCTGCATGACCTCGGCAAGGCTGCGTCGGCGGAGACCCCCGGCACCCACGCGCTGATCGGCGTGGACATGGCCCGGCGGGCGGGGGAGAGCGACGCCGTCGTGCACGCCATCGAGGCGCATCACGAGGAGGTACCCGTCGAGACCGTCGAGGCGTTCCTCGTGATGGCCGCCGACGCGGCCTCGGCAGCCAGGCTCGGCGCTCGCCGCGACGACGTGGACGCCTTCGTCGAGAGACTCGAAGCCCTTGAAGCTGTCGCCGCCGCTCACCCCGGTGTCCGCCGCGCCATCGCGATGGCGGCGGGTCGGGAGCTCCGGGTGGTCGTCGAGCCGAGCGAGGTCGCCGACGTGGACCTCGCCGACCTCGCCTCTGCCGTCGCGCGGCACATCGAGTCCGACGTGCGCTACCCGGGCGAGGTCAGGGTGACGGTCATCCGGGAGCTGCGGGCCACTGCGACGGCGAGCTGACTCCCCAGTCGCCCGTACCCTTGGACGGCTATGACTGCACCCACCACCGTGCCCCCCGAGGCCGCAGCCGCGGACACACCGACGCCCGGACCTGACGCCACCACCGGCCGCGCGCCGTCTACCCTTCCCGGCACGCGCACGTACGTCGTGCGAACCCTCGGGTGCCAGATGAACGTCCACGACTCCGAGCGGCTCTCGGGACTGCTCGAGGCTGCGGGATACGTCCCCGCGTCGGCCGCAGGAGCGGCGGCGGACATCGCGGGCGGAGCCGACGTCGTCGTCATCAACACCTGCGCGGTGCGCGAGAACGCTGCGTCGAGGCTCTACGGCAACCTCGGGCAGCTCGCCCAGGTCAAGCGCGAGCGCCCCGGCCTCCAGATCGCCGTCGGCGGCTGCCTGGCCCAGCAGGACCGGGCTCGCGTGATCGACCGGGCGCCGTGGGTCGATGTCGTCTTCGGGACCCACAACCTCGACGTGCTGCCCGTGCTGCTCGAGCGTGCTCGGCACAACGGGGAGGCGCAGGTCGAGATCGAGGAGTCCCTGAAGGTCTTCCCCTCGACGCTGCCGACGAGGCGGGAGTCGGTCTACGCGGCCTGGGTCTCGATCTCCGTCGGCTGCAACAACACGTGCACCTTCTGCATCGTGCCGCACCTGCGCGGCAAGGAGCAGGACCGCAGGCCGGGCGACGTCCTGGCTGAGGTCGAGGCAGTGGTCGCCGAGGGCGCCATCGAGGTCACCTTGCTCGGCCAGAACGTCAACAGCTACGGAGTGGGCTTCGGCGACCGTGGCGCCTTCGCCAAGCTGTTGCGGGCGTGCGGCCAGGTGCAGGATCTCGAGCGGGTCCGGTTCACGTCGCCGCACCCGGCCGCGTTCAGCGACGACGTCATCGAGGCGATGGCGACCACGCCCACCGTGATGCCGCAGCTGCACATGCCGCTGCAGTCCGGCTCGGACGGCGTCCTGCGGGCGATGCGGCGGTCCTACCGCGCCGAGAAGTTCCTGGGGATCCTCGAGCGCGTGCGAGCGGCGATTCCCGACGCCGCGATCACGACCGACGTCATCGTCGGCTTCCCCGGGGAGACGGAAGAGGACTTCGCGCGCACCCTCGAGGTCGTCGAGGCCGCGCGCTTCTCGAGCGCATTCACGTTCCAGTACTCCACCCGCCCAGGTACGGCGGCCGCCTCGATGGCCGGCGAGGTGCCCCGCGAGGTCGTGGCGGAGCGCTACGCGCGGCTCGTGGCGCTCCAGGAGCGGATCTCCGCGGAGGAGAACCAGGCGCAGGTCGGGCGCGTGGTCGATGTTCTCATCGGTGAGGGCGAGGGCCGCAAGGACGCCGCGACCCAGCGGCTCAGCGGGCGGGCTGCGGACAACCGGCTCGTGCACGTCGCGGTTCCCGCCGCAGCAGGTCCCGAAGGCGCGCCCCGTCCTGGCGACCTGGTCCGCACCCGCGTGACCTATGCCGCGCCGCACCACCTCGTCGCAGACGGTGCGCTCCACGGCGAGGCGTGGAGCGTTCGTCGCACCCGCGCCGGTGACGCCTGGGAGAGGCGCGAGTCCGCCCGTGCCGAGGCTGCGAGCGCCGGCGCCCCCGAGGCAGCGGTGAGGGATTCCGATGCGCTCGACGGGACCTGCGGTACCGGGCTGTCGACCGGAGCTCCGGCGGCGCCCGTCACCGTCAGCCTCGGGATGCCGACCCGACGCGGCTAGCGGCGCGGTCTCAGGGCTCGAGCAGGCTGCTCAACGACTCGAAGAACTGGACGCCGGTCCCGAGACCGCAGGCCAGCGCCTCGCGCAGCTGGGCGTCGGTGACGCCGTCGCTCAGGTCGAGGCACACCTCCGAGTGGGCCCGCGTCTCATCGCCCACCTCCTCGGAGTAGACCTTCGGCCAGATCCGGTCGCGGTTCCAGTCGTTGACGACCAGCGCCATGCCGCCGAGCAGGTCGGGTTCTATCGCTCGGTGCCAGGTACCGCGGATCTGCAACGTGTCGGACCTCTCTCCGATCAGGGCGATCGTGAAGCTGTTCCCGTCCCAGGTGCCGCCCAGTACCCCTGGCCTGACGCCGCTGACGCCGTAGCCCTGGGAACGCAGGGCGTCGGCGACGCGCTCCTGGGTCACGGGGGCCAGTGGCTCCCGGGCGCCCGCCATCACGGTGCTGCCTCGGCCGGGTCGGGGTAGTGGCGGTCCAGGGCGTCGAAGACCGCGCCCGCATAAGCGAGGCCGTTCTGGATGCACGTGGTGAGCTGGGCGTCGGTCGCTCCTGCGGCGAACGGCGTCGAGACCTCGGCCACGACGTGCACGTACCCGTCGTCCTGGACCCGGACGTAGCACTTGGGCCAGAGGAGCTCCCGGTTCCACCGGTCGCAGAGGTCGAGGACCTCAGCCAGCCGTTCGAGGGTGAGTCGCCGGTTCCAGCGCCCGCGCACCTGGAAGATCTGCTGGGCGTCGCCGATGAGGAAGAAGTGGAAGAGGCGGCCGAACCACAGCCCGCCGACATCCCCCTCGCTGTCCACGAAGTAGTGGTAGCCGATCGCGCGCATGCGAGCGACGACCCTGTCTGTCGACAGGGTGGAGGGCACGTCGGCGTCGTGCACGGGGCCCGGGCCATTCCGGGCCGCCGCGCCCTCAGCGCCGGCGACTCCCACGCAAACAGACTAACGCGCAGGTGCGGGCCTTCGCGGGTAGCCTCCGGTACCGTGCTGCGTCCCCACGTGCCCGTCATCGCTGTGGTCGGCCCGACCGCGACCGGCAAGTCGGAGCTCGGCGTGGGCATCGCCGGGCTCATGGGCGGCGAGATCGTCAACGCCGACGCGATGCAGCTCTACCGCGGCATGGACATCGGCACCGCCAAGATGTCCGCCGCCGAGCGTCGGGGCATCCCGCATCACCAGATCGACGTGCTCGACGTCACGGACGAGGCCAGCGTCGCCGCATACCAGCGGGCGGCGCGGGCGGATCTCGCCGCGGTGGCGGCACGGGGGAGCCGTGGCCTTCTCGTCGGTGGCTCCGGCTTGTACGTGGACGCGGTGCTCAACGACCTCGACTTCCCGGGGACGGACCCGGCCCTGCGTGCCGAGCTGACCGCACGGGCCGGAGCGATCGGGCCGCGCGCCCTGCACGCCGAGCTCGCGGCGGAAGACCCGGCCGCGGCATCGGCCATCGAGCCCGCGAACACTCGGCGTGTCGTCCGGGCGCTCGAGGTGGTCCGCCTCACCGGCCGGCCCTTCCAGGCCCGGCTGCCGTCCGACCCCGCTCTCGTGCCGGCGGTTCGTGTCGGGCTCCGGCTCGACCGGGCGGTGCTCGATGACCGGATCGCCGCGCGGGCCCGGCGGATGTTCACCGGCGGCCTCGTCGAGGAGGTCGAGGCGCTGCTTGCCGCCCACGGCCGCCTCTCGCGCACCGCGGCCCGAGCCGTCGGGTACGCCCAGGCCCTCGGCGTCGTCGAGGGGCGGCTGACGGTCGAGGAGGCCGTGACGTCCACGATCCTGGCAACGCGTCAGCTCGCCCGCCGTCAGGAGAAGTGGTTCCGGCGGGACCGGGCCACCATGTGGTTCGACGCGGGCGCTGCCGGCGCCGACATCCTCCACGCCGTGCTGCGTACGCTTGCGCCGTGACCACGGGACCCATCTCGGCAGCCGGCGCCCCGGCGCCCGGCGCCGCCGCCGCCGCGCTCGCCGGGCTCGCTCAGGCGCTGCGCACCGCCGGCGCGCACCTCATGAAGGGCCACGGCACGGAGAACGACTTCGTGCTGCTCGACGACGGCGACGCGCGCGTCGACCTCACGGCGGAGCAGGTCGTGGCGCTGGCCGACCGGCGCGCCGGGATCGGGGCCGACGGGGTCATCCGGGCCGTCCCCTCGGCGGCTGTCGAGGAGGGCGCCGGCGTCCTCGCCCAGGACCCGCGGGCCACGTGGTTCATGGACTACCGCAACGCCGACGGCTCGCCGGCGGAGATGTGCGGGAACGGTCTGCGTGTGTTCGTCGCCTTCCTCGCCCGTCGTGGCCTGATCGACCTGCCGGACGGCGGGAGCGTCGTCGTCGGTACTCGTGCCGGGGCCCTGGCGGTTCGCCGGCGGGGCGAGCTGTTCGCCGCGGACCTCGGTGAGTGGACCCTGCCGGGCGGTGAGCGGGCACGGGGCGCAGGGTACGACGTCAGCGTTGCCGTCGCCGGGTTGCCCGACGTGCGCCCCGGCCTGCGCCTGGCGGTGCCGAACCCGCACACGGTCGTGGCTCTGGGTGGGCCTGAGGAGCTACGTGGCGCTGACCTCACGCGGGCGCCCAAGGTGGAGCCGTTACCGCCCGACGGGACGAATGTCGAGCTCGTGGTGCCCCTGGGTGAGCGGGTCGTCGACGGCGAACGCATCGGCGTCCTGCGGATGCGGGTCCACGAGCGGGGCGTGGGGGAGACCCGCTCCTGCGGCACCGGCGCGTGCGCGGCAGCGCTCGCTGTGCGGGCGTGGGCCGGGCCGGGTGCTCCCGACCGGTGGCGCGTCCTCGTGCCCGGTGGCGAGCTGGGGGTACAGGCCCTGCCGGGCCAGCGCGTGGAGCTCAGCGGCCCTGCCCGCCTCGTGGCCGCTGTCGACCTCATCTGATCTCGGGTCGGCGGTGCCGGGCCCGTGGGCTGGGGTTCGTCAGCTCGGATCGGGGTGTGGGTCAGGGGCGCCGGGTCACCGTCAGCACGCGGTAACCCTTCGCGCTGCCCAGCCTCGCGACGGCCAGCTCGCCCGGCCACTGCGCCGCGAGCCACGCCTGCAGCGAGTCCGCGCCGAGGTTGCGCTGGACCACGAGGTGGGCCACGGCACCGGGCGCGAGGCGGGGCAGCCACGTCAGCAACAGGTGGTGCAGCGCCTCCTTGCCGATGCGGATGGGTGGGTTCGACCAGATGGCGGCGAACCGGACGTCCGACGGCACGGCCTCCGGCGTCGTCGCCACGACACCCGGCAGCCCGAGTCGCACCGCGTTGCGCCGGACCAGATCGAGCGCGCGCTCGTTGACATCCACCGCCCAGACGTGGGCCTGAGGCGCGAGCAGCCCGAGCGTGAGCGCGACCGGCCCCCAGCCGCAGCCGAGATCGAGCACCGCACCCGTCTGCGGCGGCGGGGGGACCGAGCGCAGGAGGACCTGCGTCCCGAGGTCGACCCGCCCCGGCGAGAACACCCCGCCGGCGGTCTCCACCTCGACGTCACGCCCGGCGAGCCGGACAGGGACCGGTCGGCGTTCGTCCGGTGAGGCCGGAGCGGCACTGAAGTAGTGGTCGGAGGGCACGGCGGCGAGCGTACCGAGGTCGGCTCGGTGCCTCTGACCCTGGTGATCGCGGCGTGACGCCCTCCGCGAAACGGTTGGCCCGTGCGGTCTCCCGCGTGCCACTGTGGAAGCCATGGAACGGGATCACGCCGACCGCAGCGCCGGGTCGTCCGACCTCGCGGACGTCGACCGGGAGCACGCCTCGTCGGCGCGGGACGCCGACGCGGCGGCTCGCGACGTCATCGCCCGGATTCTCGCCCGCGCCGGCGCAGCCGGGCCAACGGCGGACGGCCTGGGCTCCGGCGACGACGGCGACCAGCTGGACCGCGAGGAGCGGGGCGCGCTGCGCCGCGTCGTCGGCCTGTCGACCGAGCTCGAGGACGTCACCGAGGTCGAGTACCGCCAGCTCCGGCTCGAGAAGGTCGTCCTGGTCGGGCTGTGGACGTCGGGGTCCGCTCACGACGCCGAGGTGTCGCTGCAGGAGCTCGCGGCGCTTGCCGAGACTGCCGGGTCCCTCGTCCTCGACGGCGTGCTCCAGCGACGTTCGAACCCGGACCCGGGGACCTACGTCGGCTCGGGCAAGGCCGCGGAGATCGCGGAGGTGGTCGCGC
>JAHECE010000252.1 GCA_024641895.1 Actinomycetales bacterium | reverse complement strand
GTGCGAGGCAGCCGCGACGTCGAGCTGCCGCTCAGGACCGCGGTCTGCTCACGCTCCTCGATGACGGACCTGTCCGGTCCGGAGAAGACCTTGGACCGCTCGACTGCGGCGATGCTGCCCGTGAAGAGGCGGGCATGGGCCTGGGAGATCTCGAGCGGGCCCTGGCTCGGCACGGGTCCGCGCAGGCTCAGCCGCCTGACCGGTACGCCCTCGGGTCCCGGGCCGGCCTGGTCGCTCGGGACAGGCCCGCCTCGCGGGCCCTCCTCGGGCGACGGAGCGTGCGACGTGGCGTCCTCGTCCGGGGCCGCCGACTCGTCCGGGCCGGGGACTCGACCCTCGGCTGGCTCCACCCGGTCGGGCCAGATCCCGGGGGGCAACGCACCGAGGGGCTGCTGTCGCGTCCTGGGGATGCCGGCGTAGCCCGGACGGGCCTGCAGCCACGCGACGAGGCCCTCGCGCAGGTAGCACCGCAGGTCGAAGAGGATCGGCGCGTCCGCGGCGCTCGCGAGGGCCCGGACCTGGACGAGGCCGTCCTTGGCGTCTGTGACCTGCAGGACGCTGACCCGCCGGTCCCAGAGGTCGGTCGATTCCAGAAGTCGCTGCATCTCGATACGCATCGCGTCGACCGGGACGGTCCAGTCGACATCGAGCTCGACGGTCCCGAGAAGCTCGGCATCGCGCCGGGTCCAGTTCTGGAAGGGCGTGCTCGTGAAGTACGTGGAGGGCAGGATCATGCGCCGGCTGTCCCAGATGTGCACGACGACATAAGTCATCGTGATCTCCTCGATCTTGCCCCACTCCCCCTCGACGATGACGACATCGTCCACGCGGATGGCGTCCGTGAAGGCGAGCTGCATCCCCGCGAAGACGTTGGCCAGGGTGGACTGCGCGGCAAGACCGGCGACGATCGACGCGAGCCCGGCCGAGGCGAGCATCGAGGCACCGAACGTCCGCATGCCCGGGAACGTCAGCAGGATCGCGGCGGCCGCGACGATGACGAGGGTCGCGACGGTGACCCGTCGGACCACCTGGACCTGGGTCCGGATTCTTCGGGCGTGTCGGTTGTCCGGCACGTCGATCCGGAAGCTCGCAGCGAGCGCGTCCTCGACGCCGATGACGATGCTGGCGACGAGCCAGGCGACCGCGATGATCAGGGCAATCGTGAGGGCATGCTCGGCACCCGCGGTCCACGGCTCGGCCTCGACCCAGAGCCGCAGCGCCGTCCACGCCGCGACGAGGACCAGGACCGCGCGCAGCGGCCGCAGGGCCCGGCGACTCAGGTCACCGGCGAGACTCCAGCGTCTCGCGATGCGGCGGAACAGTGCCGAGATGATCGCCGCGAGGACGAACGCGCCGGCGACGCAGCCGATCACGGCAAGGGTGGGCGCGACGAACGCGGGCAGCGATGCTGCAGATTCCGGGACGGGCAACGGCGAGAGCGGGGGCCTCATCAGGCCAGGCTAGGACTACGCCGGGCGTGCCGGGACGACCCGGCGGTCGGTCATCGGGCGTGCTCAGCCCCACCAGGAAGCGACCCGCAGCACCGCGACCGCCGCCGCCGCGACGGCGACGGCGCCGAGGTAGGCCAGCACGATCCGGACGTCGCGCAGGTAGCACCGGCTGCGACGCAGGCCCGCACGGTGGGCACGCACATAGCCGGCGAGGCCGAGGACGGCGAACGCGAGCACGGCGAACGGCCCGAGGAGCCAGCCGAGCAGCGCGACCGTGGTGAAGATGCACAGCCGCAGCGGATCGAAGACGGGCTCCCCCGCGCCGGCCGGGGGTGGGGCCGACGGGATCGGACGACCCGGGACCCCCTGGGGCGCGGGGAGGTCCTGCGGCACGGGAAGGTCCTGCCGCGCCGTCACCGCCGCCCCCCGGTGACGGCGGACCGTGGCCCGATGGTCGAGACCGGCAGCCCGGCCGGGACCCCGTCCGACCCCCCCGCGCCACCGCGGCCCGCTCCGCCGGCAGCAGCATGCGAGAGCCGTTGGGCCGAGAGCCCGGGCCACGCCTGGACGGCGCAGAAGGGGGCGCACTGGTCCGAACCGTCGGCACGTCGGGTGCCGACGTGCACGCAGCACTGGGTGAGCCGCTCCTCGATCATCGTGTTCTGGTCCATGAACGGCTTCACGGTGATCCGCAGGACGCGCTCCCCCATCATCTTGCGCAGCGACTCGCGCCGGCCGGGGAGACCCGCCGCTGCCGCGACCTTGAGCAGGGTCGCTAGCCCCAGGTCGCAGGCCTCGCACACGTCGCGCCAGAGGTCGGCGACGGAGGGGTGGCTCAGGCTGCTCTGCTCGCTCAGGAGGCCGAGCAGCGAGGTCTGGACCACCTGCCGCAGCTGCTTCGGGATCTCGCTGTCGGCGATGCGGTTGGCCACCAGCCCGAGGTGCTCCTTGAGCCGCTCGGGCCCGACCATCGAGACCAGCGACCTCCATTCCCCGGAGTCCTGCCGCAACAGGTACCCCACGCTGCAGCAGTGCGGGTGCGAGCACGGCAGGGCCGTGAGGTCCTGCCACGTGACCTGGCCGTTCGTCTGTGGCCCGAGCCTCGTCAGGACGCCGGTGTGGGTGAGCCGGTCCTGCGCATCGATCGGTTGCGCACGGCCCGAGCCGAAGACCGGCTGGATCGAGACGCCGCCCACGTAGGGCGTGCGCAGGCCGGTCAGCACGACGTCGCCGATCTCGTCGTCGTTCACCCCGAGCGCGGCGGTCATCGTGAGCGTCGTGAAGATGGCGCGCTCGGACAGCCGGGCGAGCGCCGCCTTCTTCACCGCGGTGAGGTCCCCGCCCCGATGGTGCTTCGAGGACTCCGCGCGGAGCCCGTCGAACTGCAGGTAGACCTCGACGCGCTCGCGGTGCCGGGTCAGGAGGTCGAGCAGCGCGTCGTCGCGGGCCACGAGAACACCGTTGGTGTTGAGCAGGATGCGCACGACGTTGCGGCTCACGAGCTCGTCGATGAGGCGCGGCAGCTCCGGGTGGAGGGTGGGTTCGCCGCCGCTGAGCATGACGACGTCGAGCCGCCCGTTCTCGCGCAGGAGCCGCTGGTCCACGTTGGCGAGGATGTCGTCGACGGCGACGACGCCGTGCAGGTCGGGCGAGGACTCCGCGAAGCAGGTCGGGCAGCGCAGGTTGCAGCCCTCCACGATGTCCTGCAGAAGGATGCAGGTGTGCTGGGTCTGCATCTCGCCGAGCCCGCGCAGGTAGGCCCCGGGGATCGGGTCGTAGTTGCCCTCCGTGTCCGGGACGTGCCACTTCGTCGGGGCGGTCCACTGCTCGAGGTAGCGCAGGATCTGCGGGTCCTCGTCGTACAGGGTGCGGACGAACCCGTGCGTCCGGCAGCCCCGCTCGAGCCACACCCTTCCGTCGCGCTCCGCGAGCCAGCCGGACAGCCGGTCCACGTCCGACAGCGGCCGCAGCGGGTCCTCGGCGTGGCAGCGGGGACAGAAGGCGTTGACGTAGCGGAGCACCTGGTCGCCGCGCAGCGGCATGCCCTGGCCCCAGGTCAGGTCCTGCGGGGCATTCACCGTGGGCTGCGTGGCGGTGCCCGCCGCCGTGGCATCGTCGACGAGATCGGCGGTCATCAGGACCCCAAGGATGCGATCAGGGCCACGCACAGGCCCCCGCCGACGATCAGCGCGACCCCGCACCCGATG
>JAHECE010000043.1 GCA_024641895.1 Actinomycetales bacterium | reverse complement strand
GAGTCCGAGCCGGGACCCGGCACGTCCGCAAGCCCCGGGGCCGTCGGGCTCTCCGCGCGCGGCAACGTCGCGGCGACCGTCGGCGACCCGGTCGAGGCGCCGGTCGGCGAGGGCTCACCCATCCTGCTGAGCCTGACCGTGGACGAAGTCCGGGTCCTCCAGAGCTGCTCGGGACGCGCCGAGCCGACGCAGAGACCAGACTTCGGGCAGTTCGTGGTCCTCGAGGTCACTGCCGTTCTGCAGGCGTCGGGAACCGAGCCTTCGGACCTGCCGCCCGACGCTCGGACCTACGCCGGCCTGGGCGCCGAACGCTTCAGGATCTTCGACACGGAGGGCGCGGTCCAGGAGATCACGAGCACTGACGCCTCCTGGGCCTGCTTCGAGGACTCCGAGCTCCTCCCGGCCTTCGTCGACGTCGGCCAGACGGTGTCCGGTTACGTGGTGCTGGACTCCGCGAGCCCCCACGGCGCCGTGGTCTTCTCCCCCGACGACGCAGCGGGCTGGGAATGGGCCTTCTGACTCCCGCCCCGTAATCGCGCCGCGGACCGCTCGCACCCTGCTAGGTCGGCGGGATGTTGTGGTTGACGTGGAAGACGTTGTCGGGGTCGAACTGCCGCTTCACCGC
Organism: Actinomycetales bacterium; assembly: GCA_024641895.1. Classification (GTDB taxonomy): domain Bacteria; phylum Actinomycetota; class Actinomycetes; order Actinomycetales; family JAHECE01; genus JAHECE01. The sequence goes on along the minus strand of JAHECE010000043.1, from coordinate 13,252 downwards.
GACGAGGCGCTCGAGCTTGGCCGGGCCGAACACCCGAGCCGGGTCGAGTGCCCTGTGCCCTGTCCTCTCGGCACCCTGGAAGTTGAGGTACTGGCCGCCCGTGGCGAAGGGGTCCATGTCTGCCGAGAAGGCCCTGACGAAGGCGACCCGGGCGTCGTCGTCGGCCGGGTCCGTCCAGAACCCGTAGATGTTGATCCAGTACTCCGAGGTCCGGTCGGGGAACGGTGTGGCATCAACCGGGACCCGTCCGAAGGCGCCCCCCAGGTGATGGACGTCGAAGGCGGTTCCCACCCAGGTCTGCTCCTGCCCGCGGCGGACGAGGAGGTCGATGACCTCCTCGTCGAGGCCGGCGAAGGAGGTGTTGCGCCAGTAGGCCCGAACACCCTGCGGGAAGGCCGGGTCGAATGCGGACTGCCATTCGGCCCACCTGACCAGGCCGACCTCCTCCATGTCCGGCGCGGCGAGTGCTCGGAGCCGGTCGATGTGAACCTCCCCCTCGCTGTGGTCGGGCGAAGCCCACGCGAACCCGACGATCAGCAGCGGGTCGTCGCCCATCTCCATGATTGAGGGCGGGGTCAGTGTGGTGGTGATGGTCGTCATCGCATCGGGGAGGCCCCGAGTCCACTCGCTCAGGGCCGCCCACGCCCGGCGCCAGCCGTCGCGGCGATAGACGAAGCTGCCAGCCAGGACCTGCGGCCCCAGGGGGTAGGCACGGAAGGTGAACGCCGACACGACCCCGAAGTTGCCGCCGCCCCCTTTCAACGCCCAGAACAGCTCGGGGTTCTCAGCCTGGCTCGCTCTCACGGCCTGCCCGTTCGCGGTCACGACCTCGACCGAGACCAGGTTGTCGGCGGAAAGCCCGTACCTCCTGGTCAGCCAGCCCACCCCGCCACCGAGGGTGAGCCCGCCGATGCCCGTGGCCGAGACGACCCCGAGCGGCACGACCAGCCCGTGCGCTTCGGTGGCGGCGTCGATGTGCGCGAGCGTGGCCCCACCCTCCACCCGCACGGTCCCTGCCTCCGGGTCGACAGTGACGCGGTGGAGATCACCCAGGTCAAGCACCACGCCGCCGTCGACGACGCCGTTTCCCGCGACGTTGTGGCCACCGCCACGAACCGCCAGCTCACACCCGTGTTCGCGGGCGAACGCAATCGTTCGTCCGATGTCGTCCGCCCGCGCAGCACGCACGATCACGGCCGGCCTCCGGTCGATCATCCCGTTCCACACGGCCCGGGCCTGATCAAAGCCTGCATCCTCCGGGACCACCAGCCGACCCGAGACCGACTCACGCAGGTCGCCCAGCTCAACGTCGGACAAAGGTTCCCGCGTCATCGCAGCTCCTCGAGGCTCTCCGGCCGTACCGCCACGCTATGACTCCCGCCTCAGGCGAGTCAACGAGCGGACGATCGATCGAGATTGGCGTGGTCAGCCGGCCGTCCGATGGGCGATGTGTTCGGCGGTGTGCCTCGCGTCCCGGCCGACGCCGTGGATCATCGAGGAGGACAGCGCGTACTGGAAGACCAGACCGAGGAAGTACAGGCCGGGCTGGGTCGTGGAGATGCCGCGGTCGTGGAGCGGGTGGCCGTCGTCGTCGAGGACGGGCAGGTCGATCCACGCGTAGTCCGGGCGGTAGCCGGTGCACCAGACGACGGAGGCGACCTCAAGAGGCCGGCCGTCCTCCAGGACGGGCTTGCCGGCCTCGACCCGCGTCGTTCGCGGCACGCGCTGGACGCCGGCGGCTTCGAGATCGGCAGCCTTGACGCGGATGAGGGGGCCGCTGTGGGCAAGTGCCTTGGGCCGGAGCCGGCGGCCGACGGGGGTCTTGAGGGTCAGGACGTGAGAGAACGCGAAGAAGACGACGAGGTCGAGCGGCCGCGCCGCCACCGTCTCGATCCGCCAGGGAACCTGACCGGGATGCCGACCGGACAAGAACGTGCGATGCGTCCGTGACACCTCCAACGCGATGTCGGCACCGGAGTTGCCGGCGCCGACGACGAGGACGTCACCCGCAGGCAGCTGGGTGGGATTGCGGTAAGCGGCAGAGTGCAGCTGGGTGATGGTCGGGTCGAGGTCCGCCGCGAAGGACGGGATCCGAGGAACCTGGTCGAACCCCGAGGCTACGACGACGTTGTCGGCGATGAAGCGATCGGCTCCGGCCTCGACGACGAAGGCGCCGTCCTCGCGGGCGAGTCGCTGGACCTTGGCGCCGGTGCGCACGGGCAGCCCCAGCTCACGGGCGTAGGACTCGAGGTAGTCGGCGAACTCCTCCCGGGACGGGAAGGCCCATTGCGACCCCGGGTACCTGCGTCCGGGCAGGGCGTCGTAGCGCGCCGGGGTGAACAGGCGCAGCGAGTCCCAGCGCTCGCGCCACGAGTCACCGACCCGCTCGTGCGCCTCGAGGACCACGAACGGCCGCCCGAGTCGGGACAGGTGGTACCCGATCGCCAGGCCGGCCTGGCCACCACCGATCACCACGGTGTGCACGCGTTCAGCAGTCATGTCATGTCCTCGTCGAGATCGTGCCCGGGCGGGGTGGGCGCCGGGGCGGGGGGTGCGCCGGAGCTGGCGACGTCAGCTCGTCTGGCGAAGTCGAGCAAGGGCGCCGGTCTGGGCGAGCAGCGCGAACCGGTCGGGAACCCCCCAGTGCTCGACGATGCGGCCATCCGTGATGCGGGCCACGTCGATGACGGTGATGTCGACGGGCCGGCCGCTGGGTGGCCCCAGGACCGGGCCGGACGCGGTCCCCCGGGCTCGGGCCCGCACCCAGATCGTGTCACCGGCCTCGACCCAGTCCTCGATCGTGAAGGTGAGGTCAGGGACGGCCCTGTGCAGCCACTGGATCGCCTCCTTCACGCCCTCGATGGCCTCGGCACCCGTGCCCGCCAGGCCGAACTGGTGCTCGACCAGATCCGGTGAGCACAACTCGTCCACGACTGCGGTGTCGCCCGCGGCGAACCCCTCCTCGAGGATCCGGCTGATCACCCCCAGGGCGGCCGAGCCGGTGGAGCCGGTGGAGCCGGTGGTGGAGATGATCTCGATCGCGTGCGACATGGCCTCTCCCCACTTCACCCGAAGGCGGTTCGGATGAATGTATGATGTGCCTCATGGCGCGCGAAGTCAACACCCGGGCGTATCGCTCCGCGGTGCGCACGGCTCAGGCCGCCGCGACCCGCGGCGCGATCCTGGCGGCCGCTCGCGACCTGTTCACCACTGAGGGCTACGGCTGCACGGTCTCGCGCATCGCCGACCGGGCCGGCGTCGCCGTCGACACCGTCTACGCCAGCGTCGGCCGCAAGCCGGCCCTCGTGCGGGCGGCGATCGACATGGTCCTCGGCGACGCCGACCAGCCGATCCCCGCCGCGGAACGGGGCTACGTCCAGCGAATCCACGCCGCCGCCGGCGGCACCGAGAAGATCGGCATCTACGCCCGCGCCCTGGCCGAGCTCTTGCCCGTCGTCGCGCCCCTCCAAGAAGCGCTGCGCGAGGCCGGCAAGACCGACCCCGAGTGCGCGCAAGCCTGGACGGACCTGGTCGAGCGGCGCGCCGGGAACATGCTGCGCTTCGCGCAGGATCTGCGCGGCACCGGCCACACCCGTAGCGGCCTCAGCGATCAGCAGGTCGCCGACATCGTGTGGTCCACGAACAGTGCCGAGTACTTCCTCCTGCTGACTCAGCGGGGCTGGACTCCCGAGCAGTTCGGCGCCCACCTCGCCGACCTGTGGACCCGAACACTTCTCGACCCGACAGCATGGACCAGCAGCTCCCCTACCCGACCCAGCACCCCCGCGTCGCACTGAGCGCACCGCCCGAGAACCGGCTCCGAGGCACGTCCGTCGTCCGCGAATCGTGCAGCCGGGCCCAGCCCGGCGTGCACGACGAGGCCCGCCCGAGGCGAGACGTCTCCCTGCGCGACGCCGGACGAACCGCAGCACGGCGGCGTGCCCCGGCTCCGGCGAGGCCGGCACACCGCATCCGCTACCGGACGCCGACCGGTCGCCGGCCTGCCGGCTCCCTCAGCCCGCGCCGCCCGGCGGGACGACCGCGTACTCCTCGTTGGGCATCAGGATCCACAGGATCGGGTAGACCAGGAGCTGGCTACCGGGAACGACCATGAGGACCAGCACGAACAGCAGACGAGCGGGCGACGGGTCCAGCCCGAAGCGACGCCCGAGGCCGGCGCACACGCCGGCGATGACACGCTCGTCCCGGGGTCGCACGAGCCCCTGCCGACGCAGGTCGGCGTGGATGTCGGTCATGATCTTTCAGTCCTTCGCGTCAGTTCCGACCTCCTTGAGAGGTCCGGGGGTACTCCCCAGCGTGCCGACTGCGACCCCGAACGCGCATCAGGGACCGACCCTGGACCAACCCTGATTTCGTTGCGGCGGGCCGGGTCCGCGCCACCGGTAGGACACACCCGATGAACTCGTCGGTCCTGCCGGTGGTCGTGCCGAGCCGACCGGCCATGACCTCAGGCCACGGCGTCCGCCAGCGCTCGCAGCGCAGCGGCCGCCCCGGCGACGATCGGACGTCCGTGCCCGGGCGCCAGGATCCTCGGCTCGAGAGCGGCGAGGTCGGCGATCGAGGCGACCTCTGTCGGCCACCTCCACGTCGAGATGCGCGGCGGGCCGGATGCCTTCTGCCTGCCGCACGCGAGACCGCGCAGCGAGTTGAGGTCGATGGTCAGGACGGCATCGCCGCTGATCAGTACGCCGTCGCTGCGGCGGAAGAATGCGACGTGGCCAGGTGTGTGACCCGGCGTCGCGATCGCCTCCCACCCCGGAAGCCCAGGAAGGCCGGCCCCTGGGTCGAAGGCACGCGCCACGTCGACGAGGCTCCCCTCCGCGAGGATCCGTTCGCGGCGCCTGCGGGGCATCGCTCGCATCACCGGCCGGACGATCCACCGGTCGAGGGGGCTCGCGTACCGCGGGACGTACCCGCCCGCGGCCAGCGGCAGCTCGTCGGGGTGCACGAGCACCGGCACACCCCACCTGCGCGCCAGCTCGCCGGCCGAACCCGAGTGGTCCGGGTGCAGGTGCGTGACGAAGATTCCGGACGGCTTCGAGCCTGCGCCGAAGAGCGCCGCTGCGGCCGCGGTGATCACAGGGGCACCGCGCCGCCAGCCGGTATCAACGAGGGCCCACGAGGTCTCGGAGCGCAGGAAGTACACGTTCGAGGCTGCGATCCCTCGACCGACGGCCACCATGTGCACGCCCGGTGCGACCTCGCTGGTTCGAGCGCCTGCCATGGCCTCCTCCGAGCCGCGCGTCACCACGAACCCGTCGGGCAAGCAGACACGGTCGCAGCCGAGGTCCGGCTGAACCTCTCATGACGAGTCATACCGCAAGCATCGTCCCTTCTTCGTGCGGACCGTGCTCCGGCTCACGGACGAGGGCCTCGCGGACGCGCTCGCCGACCTCCCGGACGCCGCCGCCGCCCGCGACGCCCAGCGAGGCACCCGCCGAGCCGCCGTCTCAGGCAGCCACGACGGCCGGGCGTCTGACCTTCGCGTACTCGCGCCGGATGAGGAACAGGATGAGCACGTCGAACGTGGTCAGCACGAGCATGCCCACGGAGAAGCTGACGACCATGCTCACCACCTGATACGCCGTGAGGATGCCGAGCGCGATCAGCGAGAACGGGTAGGCCCACACCTTGTTCCGCAGGATGCCGATGACCGCGGTCAGCTTGATCGCCGCGTGCACCCACAGGTAGGCCACGGCGAAGGCCTTGGCGCCGGTATCGATGTGCGCTGTCGAGTCGAGCAGGAACGTCGCGATCCTGTCGTTCGGGTCCTCGGTGATCTCCTTCTGCGTGACGACGACCAGGAAGCCGTGGATCGCCGCCGGGCTCGTGAGCAGGAGGAGCAGGCCGCCGAGGAGCTCAGCCGCGCCCGAGGCACCCTTGAGGACGAGGCCGCCTTCGAAGACCTTGTCCAGCACGGTCGATGGGTGGTACCAGCTCACGCCATCGAGGCTACGCCCGACGGCTGGGCCCGACCTGTGAGCCGCACGAACCGGCCCGCTGCGCCCAGAGATCAGCCGCTGCGCCCGCGCACCACTTCACCCAGGTCCATCCGGTGGATCGACCGAAGCCCGGGCCACTGCGACGCGAACGCCACGAAGAGGATCGCTGCGCAGGCCACGACGAGCGTGAGGGGACGCACGACGAGCTCCAGCCGGAACTGGTCGGAGGAGAACGAGTCGAGCAGCAGCCATCCGGCCACGACGCCGAGCACGAGGCCCGGGACGACGCCGCCGAGTGCGACGAGCATGTTCTCCGCCGCGACCAGCCGGGACAACCGCCCCTGCCGCACGCCCGCGGCCCGCAGGGTCGCCAGCTCGCGCCGTCGCTCCAGGATGTTGACCGACATCGTCGTGAAGATCACGGCGAAGGCCATGACGCTTCCGAGTGCGAGCATGCCCCCGACGAAGACGTAGAAGAGGCCCGAGTACTGGTCCCACACCCGGGCGAGGGCCTGGGTGTCCGTGTAGGCGACGACGTCGGGCAGGTCGGAGACCGCGCGCCGGACGACGTCTGGGTCCGTACCCGGCTCGTAGGTGACCAGGGCGGACGTGGCGGGCAGCGCACCGACCGCGGACGCGAGCCAGTCCTGGGACGCGTATGCGAAGGTGCCGAGCGGTTCGTCGAGCAGGTCGACCACCGTCGCCTGGACATCCTGGCCGGAACCCGCGAACCGGAGGGTGACCCTGTCGCCGGCCCGGGCACCGATGCGATCGGTGATCGCTCGACCGACGAGCAGGCCCGCCGCGGGGAGCGTCGTCGTCCCGCCGCCCACGAGGCGGAAGCGGTGCATGCTCGTGCCGGGCTCGAAGGCGTACAGCGCCGTCCCGTAGGTCCGGTCTCCGAGCACGAGCGCGACCGGCGCCAGGGCCAGGGGTTCGACCTCGGCCACCCCGGTCACCGCAGCGAGCGCGGCCAGCTGGTCAGGGCCGACCGGGCCGGCGAAGTCGGCCTGCGCGTCCTGCCGGGTGACCTCGTCGAACTGGACGCGCAACAACTCCCCCATCGTGTCGATCATCGTCCACGACGCGAGGACGAGGATCAACGAGAGCGCCACACCGGTCGCGGTGAAGACGGATCGGCGCCTGTTGCGGCCGATGCCGCGAAGCACCATCCGCCACCGTGCGGGCAGGCGCGCCAGCGGGGGCAGCAGCCGCTCGAGGCGCGAGAGCCGGCCACCGTCCGCGGGAACCTCGCCCCGCATCGCCTCGGCAGGTGGCACCTGCGCCGCGAGCCGAGCAGGCGCCAGCGCGGCCCCGGCGCCGACGACGACGCCGAACAGGAGGCCACCGACCAGGCTCGTGGGGCGGCCCACCTCCAGCACGGCGGACTGGTCCGGCAGGCCGATCACCTGGAGGTACACGCGGCTCAGCACGCGCGCCGTCGCCGCGCCGAGCGCCACCCCGAGGACCGAGCCGAGGAGACCGGCGACGACGCCGAAGCCCAGGTAGTGCGCACCGATCGTGCGGCGCCGCATGCCCCAGGCACGGAGCATCCCGATGATCGGCCGTTCGCTGCGCACGCGCCGGGTGAGGAGCACGTAGGTGGCGAGGGCAGCGGCGGACAAGAAGAGGATCGGGAACGCGACAGCCATCTCCCGGAAGCCGTCGACGTCCTCGTGCAGCAGAGCGTTGGACGGCTGCTCGGCGCGTGTCAGCACCTCCGTCGCTCCCGCGGCGACCGCTGAACGACTCAGTTCCCCGAGCGGCCCGTCCGGCGCCGCGCGCGCCTCGTCGGTGAGCCGAACGAGCACCTGGTTCGGGCCCGCTGCCCCGGCAAGGGCCTGCGCCGTCGGCTCGGGCACGAACAGGACCCCGAAGGCGCCCGGCATGGAGATCGGGTCCTGCCGGCTGCGCGCCGGCCAGAGGTACTCGCCGCTGGAGACCGTCCCCGTCAGCGTGAGCCGCACCGGGCCGTCGGGGCCCACCACGACGACGGCGTCCCCGGGCCCGAGCGCGAAGTGGCCCGACATGTGGTGCTCCGCCAGCGCCGTCGCGGACCCGGCGAGGCCGTCACCGGTCAGCACCGTCAGCCGGTTCACGTCCGGCTCGCCTGTTCCGGGATAGCCCACGACGCGCCCGCGGAACTTGTCCCGGCCGACCTGGACCGGCAGGTCGGCCTGCGTACGGGTCGTCACGGCCGCGACGCCGTCTGCGGAGGCGGCCCGCGCCGCGAAGGCCTCGACATCGCCACCGGTCACGAAGAGGTCGGCGAACCGCTCGTCGGCGAAGACCTTGTCGTAGGAGGCCACGAGGTTGCGGTAGGCCTCGTAGGACGCCGCGAAGAGCGCCACGCCGAGCAGGATCGTGACGGTGACCGCGGCGAACTGCGGCCACTGCCCCCGGATGTCGCGGCGAAGCTTGGTCCTCAGGGTCGGGTGGCCCCCGGTCACCAGGTGACCTCCGCCGCCGGCAGAGGGGAGCCCTGAGCGACGTCCTCCACGAGGAGGCCCGACCGCATCCGGATGACCCGGTCCGCCATGTCCGCGATCGCCTGGTTGTGCGTCACGATGACGACGCAGCGGCCGCCCTGGCGAGCCGCCTCCTGCAGGAGGACGAGGACCTGGCGCCCCGTGTCGAGATCGAGGGAACCGGTCGGCTCGTCGCACAGCAGCAGACGCGGTGCGGTCACGAGCGCCCGCGCGACCGCGACCCGCTGCTGCTGGCCACCGGACATCTGCGCGGGGAAGTACTCCGCGTGGTCTGTGAGTCCCACGCTCGCGAGCGCCGCGTCCACCCGGTCCTCGACGTGCCGGCTGGTGAGCTCCGCGACGAGCAAGACGTTCTCCCGAGCGGTCAGGGCGGGGATCAGGTTGAAGAACTGGAAGACGAAGCCCACGCTGTCGCGGCGGACGTCGGTGAGGGCGTCCGCCGAAAGCCCGGAGAGGTCGTGGCCCGCCAGGACCACCCGGCCCCCGGTGGCCGGCTCGATACCCCCGAGGACGTTCAGGAGCGTCGTCTTGCCCGAGCCGGACGGTCCGAGGACGACGACGACCTGCCCCGGGCCGAGCACCAGGTCCACGTCCTTGATCGCGTCGACCGCGGCCTCGCCGGAGCCGTAGGTCTTGCGTACCTTCGTCAGCTCGGCCAGCGGAGCCTCGGCCACGTGCTCGAGACTGCTCATGGTCCGTCCTGATGGGCCGAAGGGCCGTCGTCCGGCCCGGGCTGTGGTGGGTCCTCGCGCGCGTGCGCCCCGGAGCCGCCGTCGAGCCCTTCCGCGGTCGCGGGGGCCGCCCAGGCCGGGACCTCGGTGGGCTCGTCGAAAGCGCGGGCCACGACGACGTCCGTCGATGAGTGGGCGATGATCGACAGCGTGATCGTGAGCGCGATGAGGTGGAACAGCGTGTCCGCGGAGTCGACGCCGGAGCGCAGCACGAGCAGCCCGTACACCACCGAGGCGAAGCCCTTCGGCCCGAACCACATCGCCGCAGCCTGCTCCCGTCCGCTGAGGCCGGAGCGAGCGAACGAGGCCAGCAGGGCCAGCGGCCGCGCGAGCACGAGGGCGAGGACCGCGAAGACCCAGCCCGCGAACGGGATCTCGGCGAGGAAGGGCGGCGAGACGAGCAGGCCGAAGACGAGAAGCGCAGCGAGCTTCAGGAGCTCCGCGACCAGGTCACCGAGCCCGCGGAAGGCCTGCGCCTCCCGGGCCCCGTGGGTGGCAACCGTGATCCCGGCCGTGAAAGCCGCGAGGAACAGGTTTGCGTGGGTCAACGCGCACAGCGCGAGGACGAGCAGCGCGATCGCGACCGCCGTGATCGCGACGTACTCGTCGCTGGACTCGAAGACGCGGCTTCGCTCGAGTCGCAGCACGAGCCAGGGCACGGCCACCCCGATGACGACGCCGAGCAGCAGCTCGAGCATGAGGCCGCCGATGTGCAGCTCCTCGTGGGAGGCGACCTCGAGCAGGATGATCACGAAGGGCAGGGCCAGGCCGTCGTTGAGGCCCGACTCGACGTTGAGCATCTGACGCAACCGCTGCGGCACGCGCCTGTTGCCCACGAGCGCCGCCGCGAACACCGGGTCCGTCGGCGCGAGCACCGCACCCAGGAGAAGGCACTCGACGAGTCCGAGGTCGGTCAGCCAGAGCGCGAGGCCGGCCGTCAGCGCCATCGTCAGGGGCATGCCGAGCAGCAAGGCGCGACCGGGGAGTCGCCAGGCCGTCCGGAGGTCGGTCCAGCCGACCCGCATCCCGTCGGTGAAGAGGACCGCGAACAAGGCGGCCTGAGCGAGTCCGAAGACGATCGGGTCGTCCGCCTGCAGCCGGATGAGGCCGAGGCTGCCTTCTCCCGCCGCGATGCCCACGACGAGGAAGAGGACTGCCGTGGACAGGACTGTCCGGTGCGCGCGGGCCGAGATGAGCACGGCCACGAGAAGCGCACCGGCGAAGACGAGGAGCAGGAGCAGGTCCTGGCCCAGGGGCACGTCGACGACGCTACAGGCTCCCGGGGCACGGCGAGAGGGCCAACGATCCCGTCACCTCAGGCCGGCGCGGCGTCCGGGACCACCACGACCGGCCACTCGGTGAACTCCACGAGGTGCATGGCGAGGCTGCCGACCATGGGGGAACCGGGGCCCGACCGCCCGGTACGGCCGATCACGACGAGGTCCGGCCGCCAGTCCCGCGCGTCTCGGAGGATGGCCCGAAGCGGGTCGCCGCGGAGCAGCCCCGTCTCCACGCGCACGTCCTGACCTTGCCCGATGCTCACGACCCGCTGCAGCATCGAGCGGGCGCTGCGCTCGAGGCGGTCGGCGGCCGGCCGCTCCTGCCGGCCGGGGGCGTCGAGGCGCTGCAGCGCGTCCCCGTTTTCGATCACGGCGACCGCGCGCACCATCCCGCCCTGGTCGGCAGCCATGCTCACCGCGAGCCGAGCCGCGGACAGGGCCGCGCGGGAGCCGTCCACGCAGACCAGGAACCGCCGGGCGCTCACCGCGCATCCCCCGCCCCGCGCCTGCTCACCCACCGGGCGCGCACCGCGTCCTCCTGCTCCATGGCCGCCAGTGCCAGCTCGACGTCGTGCAGGCCGTCCCGAAGGTGGGGAACCCACCGGTTCTCCAGGGCGCGCAGGCGTCGCCGGGTCACCCCCAGCTCGACCTCGACGAGCGCGAGGGCGCGCGTCGCGGCAGCGTGGTCGAGCGCGGCCGCGACCGCACGTCGGTACGCGGACGCGGCCTCCTCCAGCGCACCGGTGCGAGCGACGCTCCCGAGCGGGATCGCCTGGGCAAGATCGAGGTGCGCCTCACTCGGGTAGGTGACGCCCATGATGCTGCGCCAGGTCACCCGGGCCTGCGCCGGGGCGCCCAGGTGGGCGACCACGAGGTCGAGCTGGTCCAGGCCCCCGAGCACGGCCGCCCGGACGAACCACCGGTCGGCGTCGCGGCCGGCGTCCGCCCACGCCCGGCGGGTCTCGTCGACCTGGTGCCGCAGGCGGCGGTGCTCCCGGGTGAGCGCGTGCGCCTTCTCCTCGAGGACACCGATGGCCCGCGAGGCCGTCGCGAGACGCCGCTGGAGCGAGATCCGCGTGGTGCGCGTGGGCGGCAGGGCTCTCATCAGTCGGGCTCCTCGTAGTGCGCGTCCAGGAGCGCGTCCGAGACCATCGTCAGCTCGCGCTGCGGCAGGACGGACAGGGCCCGCCAGGCGAGGTCGAGGGTCGCGTCGAGCGATCGGTTCTCGTCGGTCCGCTGCGTGAGGAAGTCCGCCTCGAAGACTCGCGAGAACCTCAGGTAGAGACGATCCGTCTCGGAGAGCGCCTCCTCCCCCAGCAGCTCGGCCAGCTCCCGGGCCTGCCGCGCCCGGGCGAGCGCGCTCTGAGCCTGGGCGGCGACGTCGAGGTGGTCGGCGCGTGTCCGGTCCGGCCCGGCGCCCCGGCGCATGAGGCGCGACAGCGAGGTCAACGGGTCGAAGGGCGGGTAGACGCCGCGCGACGCCGCCTCCGGCGAGAGCACGAGCTGCCCCTCGGTGATGTAGCCGGTGAGGTCGGGGACCGGGTGGGTGATGTCGCCCGACGGCATGGTCAGCACCGGCACGAGGGTGACCGAACCCGGACGTCCGCGGACGCGCCCGCACCGTTCGTAGAGGGAGGCCAGGTCGCTGTAGAGGTATCCCGGGTAGCCGCGCCGAGCCGGCACGTCACCGCGCGCAGCGGCGAGCTGGCGCACGGCCTCGCAGTAGTTGGTCATGTCGGAGAGCACGACCAGAACATGGAAGCCCTGGTCGAAGGCCAGGTGCTCCGCGACGGTGAGGGCGACCCGCGGCGTGAGGATCCGCTGGATGATCGGGTCCGATGCGGTGTTGACGATCAGGCACAGCTCCCCCCGCTCGGCCCGGTCCTCCAGGCCGTCGCGGACCGCCATCACATCCGCGTTCGTGATGCCCAGGGCGGCGAAGACGACGCGGAAGGGCTCCCGCCCCGCGTGCGACTGGGCGGCGATCTGCACGGCGAGCTCGAGGTGCGAGAGTCCGCCCATCGAGAAGATCGGCAGCTTCTGGCCCCGCACGAGCGTCGCGAGGCCGTCGACCGCGGAGACACCCGTGACGATCGCGTCCTGCGGGCTGGACCTCGCGGCCGGGTTCATGGGCAGACCCGAGACCGCACGGCGCGCCTGTCCCAGGATCGCAGGACCGCCGTCGAGCGGGTCCCCCCGACCGTTGGTCACCCGACCGAGCCAGTCGACGCCGACCGGGATCGTCGTGGGGTGCCCCGTGAAGGCCACCCGCGCGTTGCCACGGCCGATCCCGCTCGTGCCCTCGTACACCTGCACGACGGCAAGGCCCCGGTCGACCTCCTGCACCACCCCGTAGCGCGGCTCACCGCCGTCGTCGAGGCGGACCACCGTCTCCTCGTCCCAGCCCACGTCCTGCACCCCCTCGACGATCACGAGCGGGTCCCGCACGCTGCGAATCGCGCGGTACTCGATCGGGGCGGGCCTCATCCCTGCTCCTCCAGCCTGTGCAGGACCAGGTCACGCGCGTCGGAGACGACTCCCGGCGCGTCCGGCCCCGCTCGCTCGCGAGCCCGGAGCACCGGGGCGACGTCGACCTCCTCGATCACCGAAGCCGGCACGCCCTGGTCGAGCAGCGACCGCGCCCGGTCGACCACGGCAAGGACCGCCTCGACCAGCGCGCGCTCCTTCTGGGGGCTCGAGTAGGCGTCGGCGTCGCTGAGCGCGTTCTGCTGGAGCACCCCTTCCCGGATCAGCCGGGCGCCCAGCAGCGTCACGCGCTCGTGGTCCGG
>JAHECE010000042.1 GCA_024641895.1 Actinomycetales bacterium | reverse complement strand
CGCGAGGCGCTCGTGGCGCTCGAGCAGGCGGCAGCTCTCGCCGAGGCGGAACCCGCGCGGCTGGCGGAGACCGAACAGGCCCTCGCCGGTGTCTACGACCGGCTCGGGGACTGGGGGCTGGCGGAGGCGCACCTGGTCGCCGCACGTGACCTGCTCCGGGACCTCGCCGACGAGCGCACCCTGGGCCAGGTGCACGCCGAGCTCGCCCTCGTCCAGCACCGGCTCGGTCGCTCCGCCGAGGCCAAGGAGACGGCGGCCGACGCGGCTCGCTGCGCGACCGCGGCGCGCGACCGCGGCGCGCTGGCCCGGGTCGGCAACGTGCTCGGCATGCTCGCCTCGACCGCGGGCGACGACGACGCGGCGATCGCCCACCTCGAGGAGGCGGTACACCTCGCGCGTGCCGTGCCGGACAACGAGCTGCTGGTCGCGGCGCTGAACAACCTCGCCCACGCGCGGCACCGGGGCGGCCGGACCGAGATCGCGCTCGAGGCGGCGACCGAGGCCCTGTCGCTCGCCGAGCGCCAAGGCGACCTGCACCACCTCGCCGCCCTGCACTCGCACGTCGCGGACCTGTTGCACGCCCTCGGCCGCGAGGCCGAGTCGATGGAACAGCTCAAGGCGTCGGCGAGCGCCTTCGCGGCGGTGGACGAGGCCGGGGCGCGACCCCAGGTGTGGACCCTCACCGAGTGGTGAGCTGCCGTCCGCGCGTCGTAGCGGTGGTGCGCGAGATCCCGCCGGGGCCGTGACGGGCGGGGAGCCGAGCCGTACCGGTCCCGTAACGGACCCGCTCGTAGTGTCCGTGACGTCAGTCAGCGACCATCAAAGGAGACAGACATGCGGAAGAGCCACGCGGTACGCGCCCTCGCCGGCGGCGCAGCAGCACTGGGGATCGTGATCGTGCAGGCGTCGGGCGCGTTCGCCTACGACTGCATCCAGGTGAGCAGGTCCGAGAAGGGCAACATGGCGGCCGGCACCCACTCTCAGGCCTGGTTCACGCTCGTCGTCGCCGACGAGGTGGCTACGGACGTGGAGATGCAGGGCCTCCCGTCCACGGTCACGGACTGCATCCTCGAGTTGTGGGAGGGCGCCGGCGGCGCGCCGACGCTCTCGCTTCACGTCAAGGGGGCGAACGGCACGGGCGGCGTGATCGGCGAGAACAACCCGAACGCGGATCTGTACGACGACGGGCACGGGATCGACCACCTCGAGTACCAGTTCCCCGCCATCGCCGGGATCTACGAGACCTGCGGTGCCGACTTCTTCGACGGCGAGGGCTGATCCTGGCCTGCATCCTCACGCCAGCGATGCGGTGCGCGGACACGACCCTCGCCGACCGGCGGGCGCGCGCCGTGTCGCTCGGCGTCGCTTTCTGCTGACCGAAGCCGGAAGGCCCCTTTGGGTCGCGCACAGGAAACACACAGGTTGACCTCAGGCGCGAGCCAGCCGCGCACAGCATGCTCATAGGCATGAGCGCCCCAGCCGGCCGAGACCGGGTCAGAGCACCGATCGCGAGCGAGGCCCTGAGTCGGCCCGACGGCTCGCCGGTGCGCGTCCTCGTGGTCGACGACGAGCCCAACCTCTGCGAGCTGCTGGGCACGGTGCTGCGGTACGAGGGATGGCAGGTCGAGACAGTCGGCAACGGCCAGGCCGCGCTCAAGATCGCCCGGACGATGGACCCCGACGTCGTCGTGCTCGACATCATGATGCCGGGCCTCGACGGGATGTCGGTCCTGCGGCGCCTGCGGGAGCACGACCCGCGGGTGCCGGTGCTCTTCCTCACGGCCCGCGACGGAGTCGAGGACCGGGTCGCCGGGCTCACGGCCGGCGGGGACGACTACGTCACGAAGCCGTTCAGCCTCGAAGAGGTCGTCGCCCGGCTCCGGGGTCTCATGCGGCGCTCCGGCGCAATCACGGCGCGGCCTGACGCCCGGATCACCGTCGGCGACCTCGAGATGGACGAGGACAGCCACGAGGTATGGCGGGCCGGAGACGCGATCCGGCTCACCACGACAGAGTTCGAGCTGCTGCGCTACCTCATGCGCAACCCGCGGCGGGTGCTGTCGAAGGCCCAGATCCTCGACCGGGTGTGGCAGTACGACTTCGGCGGTCAGGCCAACATCGTCGAGCTCTACATCTCCTACCTGCGGCGCAAGGTCGACGCCGGCCGCGAACCGATGATCCACACCCTCCGCGGCGCCGGCTACCTGCTCAAGCCCGCCGCGGACGCCGAGACGTGACCGGCGCCGCCGGCGAGCCCGGCGTCACCGTCGGCACGACCCGTGGTGGGCGCCGGCCCTGGACGCTGCGCCGCCGCCTCGTCGTGACCGTCGTGCTGCTGCTCGCCGCCACGGCAGGCGCGCTGGCGATCACGTCCACCCTCGCCCTGCGCGCCTCCTTGGTGTCCCAGCTCGACACCGAGCTCCTCGCCGCCAGCCAGCGCTCGGCCGGCGCACCCCGGGACGAGCCCGGCGACGACCACCACGGCGGGGCAGCCACCTCGCCGGGGACCGACGGCGAGCGCCACGACGAGGGACCGACGCCCCCGTTCCTCGTGGTCGCCGGCCAGCGGACCGGCACGGTCGGGCTGCTCAGCGACGACGGCGCGGTCGTGCAGTCCGGCTTCCTCGACCCCGACGCCCAGGTCCAGGCGATCGACCCGGAGCAGGAGTCGATCCTGCTCGACGTCCCGGTCGGCGCGGACCCGCTGACGGTCGACCTGACCGACCTCGGCGAGTTCCGGGTCGTCTCCCGCGCCTCGGCCGGTCAGGAGGTGCTGGTGACCGGCCTGTCGCTCGCCGACGTCCGCGCCACCGAGCGTGACTACCTCACGGTTGTCGCCCTGGTGACCCTCCTCGGGCTGCTCGCCGCCGCGACGGCCGCGGCTGTCGTCGTCCGCCGGGCGCTGCGTCCACTGGACCGGATGGCCGCCGCCGCGACGCGCGTCGCGGAGCTGCCGCTCGACCGCGGCGAGGTCAGCCTCGACGAGCGGGTGGCCGACGCCGACACGGACCCACGCACGGAGATCGGGCAGGTCGGCGCCTCCTTCAACCACATGCTCGGGAACGTCGAGCGCGCCCTGGAAGCGCGACACGCCTCGGAGACGCAGGTTCGCCAGTTCGTCGCCGACGCCAGCCACGAGCTGCGGACCCCGCTCGCCTCGATCCGCGGCTACGCCGAGCTGGTGCGACGCAGCCCCGACGACGTCCCGGCGTCGACGTTGCGAGCGCTGGACCGGGTGGAGTCCGAGGCGGTGCGCATGACCGCCCTCGTCGAGGACCTGCTCCTGCTGGCCCGTCTCGACGCCGGCCGACCGCTGGCGAGCGAGGAGGTCGACGTCGCGTCCCTCGCGGTGGACGCCCTCACCGACGCGCACGCCGCAGGTCCCGACCACGAGTGGCGGCTCGACCTGCCGGACGAACCGCTGGCCGTCGTCGGCGACGCTGCCAGGCTGCACCAGGTCCTCACCAACCTGCTGGCGAACGCGCGTGTGCACACCCCGCCCGGAACGCGAGTGGAGCTGCGGGTCAGCCGGTCGGGCACCTCCCCATCCGGCCGCCAGGTGCTGATCGAGGTGCGCGACGACGGCCCCGGGATCCCGGCGTCCCTGCTGCCGACGCTCTTCCAGCGGTTCACCCGTGGCGACGACGCACGCAACCGGGCCGGGGGCTCGACCGGGCTGGGCCTCGCCATCGCCCACGCAGTCGTGACCGCCCACCGCGGCACGATCGCCGTCGAGAGCGCCCCGGGAACGACGACGTTCTCCGTGACGCTGCCGGCCGCGCCGGTGCCCGAACCGCCTTCGGGGCCGCTTCCCCCACCGCCGTCGGCGGCGAGAACCGCGAGAGCGAGATGAGGGCCATGGCACTGCTACGGATCAGGCGAGCCTGGCTGATGCCGATGGTGACTACGGCGATGGTCGCCGTCGTGGTCGCGGCAGGAGCCGCGGCAGCCATTGAGACGGACACGGTACCGACCTACTGGCGCGGCCTCTGGTGGGCGATCAGTCTCATCACCACCGTCGGCTTCGTCGGGCAGCCGCCGCGCACCGGCGCCGGTGCGGCGCTCTCGGTCGTCCTGATGGTGGTGGGATTCATCCTCCTGGCGATGGTCAGTGCGTCGTTGGCCGCTCTCTTCGTCCACGACGAGGAGAAGCCCGCCCAGACGCGGGAGGCCCTGCACGACGAGCGGGTGCTCGACACCCTGGTCGGCATCGAGGCACGGCTCGCCGCGCTCGAGGCACGGCTCGACGCCGGCAGCCCCGGCGCCCTCGTGCGGGACGCCGCCGCACCCGACGCCGAACGCCCCGACGAGGCGACGGACTCCGGCGCGGGCTAGGCCCCGGCGCCGACCTGTCCCGCGTCCTCGAACCGCACCTCGGCAAGCATCCTCTCGAGAGGGATCCGGGTGTCGGGGTGCAGGCAGATGTCGTACGCCTCGGCACCGTCCCACCCGTGCTCACAAGCGGCCCGCCATGCGTGCCACCGCTCGACGTTCTCGGACTCGTGGGTGTTCTCGGACTCGTGGGTGTTCTCGGACTCCTCGGTCTCCACCTGCGCACCTCCCGCGAACCTTCCGCCGGGCCGACGGGCCCGGCGGGAACTCCCGTCGCCCTTCTCATCGGCAGCGCGGGCCCGTTTGTTCAGGGTGCGCGGGCACGGATCTGCGCTCAGCTGCTCGGGTCCCGGCTCGCCGAAGGCCCCAACTAGGCTCGCACCATGGACTGCGACGCCGTCGTCATCGGAGCCGGGCTGGCGGGGCTGGAGTGCGCCCGGACGCTGCGCGAGCTGGGCCGCGAGGTGCACGTGGTCGAGGCGGCGGACGCCGTCGGCGGCAGGGTGCGCAGCGAGGCGATCGACGGCTTCACGCTCGACCGCGGATTCCAGCTGCTCAACCCCGCGTACCCGATGGTCCGCAAGCGCATCGACCTCGCCGCACTGGACCTGCAGACCTTCGACGCCGGTGTCGCCGTGCGGCGCGACGACGCCCTGGCCGTCCTCGGCGACCCCCGCCGCGCACCGAAGCGGTTGAAGGCCACGTTGAGCAGCGGATACCTGCGACCGAGCGAGCTTCTCGCCCTTGCCCGGTGGGCGGCGCCGGCGCTCGGTCCCGTGCCCCGCCTGCTGGCCCGGGAGGACGTGTCGCTGGAGACGTCGCTCGCGGCCGCAACCGTCGACGGACCCCTCCGCCACGAAGTCCTCGAGCCGTTCCTTGCCGGCGTCCTCGCCGACGACTCGGGCCGTACCTCGGCGACCTTCGTCCGGCTGCTGGTCCGGATGTTCCTGCTCGGCTCACCAGGGGTGCCGGCCGGCGGCATGGGGGCCTTCCCCCGGCAGATCGCAGATCACCTGCCCGGTCGGATCACACTCGGCACCCCGGTGGTGGCAGTCGAGAAGGCCGACGACGGTACGTGGCGCGTCGTCGCCGACGGCGCCTCCTGGTCCGCCCGCGCCGTCGTGGTGGCGACGGATCCGGTCACCGCCGAGGGCCTGGCGGGTGTCCCCGCCCCGGAGATGAAGGGCCTCGTCACGACCTGGTACGCGGCCGACGAACCG
This sequence comes from Actinomycetales bacterium, assembly GCA_024641895.1. Lineage (GTDB taxonomy): Bacteria > Actinomycetota > Actinomycetes > Actinomycetales > JAHECE01 > JAHECE01. The sequence continues at coordinate 8,331 of JAHECE010000042.1, read as the reverse complement.
CCCACAGCCGAGCGACTGCTCTTCGTGGACGGACGGCGGCCGGCAGGTGGCCCGCGCGGGCCGGTCGTGAACGCTGCCGTCATGAGCAATGCCGCGCCGTCGTACGCACCGGCGAGCAGGCACCTGGTCGAGGTCACGTGCCTGCTCGGCGCCGAGGCACCCGCAGAAGAGGTGGCGCGCCGGCAGGCCGGGCAGATGTTCGGCTGCGGGACCGCGTCGTGGCAGGAGCTCGCGCGGCACGAGATCCCACGGGCGCTCCCGGTGCAGCCGGCTCCGCTGGTCACGCGCCGGGCGGTGGCGCTCGGCGACGACCTCTTCGTCTGCGGCGACCATCGTGACACCGCCTCGATCCAAGGGGCACTGGTGTCCGGTTACCGCACGGCGCACGCAGTCGACCGCGCCCTGGCGGGCTGAGGGCGACCCCTTCCGCACGCCCCACGCCCAGCCGACCCCTTCCGCACGCCGTCACCCGATCGCGGGCGCATATCGCCGAGGCGTGGCTCCACGTCCTCACGCAACGAGGCCCTGCCGGCCCCCTGGGTCGATCAATGTGGCGCTGCGTTGCGGTCCTCATGCGGTCGATTGTGGTGTCACGACCGTCAGCACCAGCGTCACCATCGAGGAAGCACGAGCAGTGGCCCGTCCCACGACCGAAGGAGGTGCGCGTTCGATGAATCGCGTCGACAGTGAAGGACCTTCCCTGTCCGAGATCAGGGCCGGAGTCCCCGCCTCCGTCACGGCAACCCGCGCGGTGGCCCGAAACGCCGCCCGGACTGCCGCGAGAACCGCGTCGAAGGCGGCGATCCTGGCGACCACCGAGCAGGCGATCGCCGCCCGGTCGCTGGCCGGCGGGACCCAGACCGGTGCGCGGCCGAGCAGCCCGCGTCAGAGCGCGGCCTTCCGCGCCGCGTCGGCCTGGGGTACCGAACCGCCTCAGCGCTAGCCGGTCAGTCGGCGCTAGCCGGTCAGTCGGCGCTAGCCGGTCAGTCGGCGCTAGCCGGTCAGTCGGCGACCGGCAGGTAACGCACCGCGAGCACTCCCTCGATGGCGGCGATCTCGTCGATCACAGCCTGCGGGACGGCGCTGTCGACGTCCACCAGGGTGTAGGCGAGGTCCCCGCGCGACTTGTTGCTCATCGTCGCGATGTTGAGACCGGCCTCGGCCACGGCGTGCGAGATCTGGCCCACCATGTTCGGCACGTTCGCGTTCGCGATCGCGATCCGGTGCGACGACGCCCGCGCCATCTCGACGTCCGGGAAGTTGACCGCGTTCGCGATCGTCCCGTCGAGCAGGTAGTCGCGCACCTCGTCCGCGACCATGACGGCGCAGTTCTCCTCGGCCTCACGAGTGGACGCGCCCAGGTGGGGCAGCGCGATCACGCGCGGATGGTGGTTGAGGTGCGGGGCCGGGAAGTCGCACACGTACGCAGACAGGCACCCGTCGTCGAGGGCGGCCACGACGGCACCCTCGTCGACCACGCCCCCACGGGAGAAGTTGAGGATGACGGCGCCTCGCTTCATCTGCGCGACCGCGCCGCCGTCGATCATGCCGCGGGTGGCGTCGACGAGCGGCACGTGGAGCGTGATGAAGTGGGAGTGCTTGAGCACCTCGGCCAGGCTGTCGGCCTTCTTCACCGTCGAGGGCAGGCTCCAAGCCGACTCGACCGTGATGTTGGGGTCGTAGCCGATGACGTTCATGCCGAGCTTGATCGCCGCGTCCGCGACCAAGCACCCGATCTTCCCGAGCCCCACGACGCCGAGCGTGTGACCCGCGAGCTCGTAGCCGGCGAAGGTCTTCTTGCCGGCCTCGACCTTCTTCTCCATCTCCGGGTCGTCACGATCGAGCGACGCGACGTACCCGAGGGCGGGGTAGAGACCGCGCGCCGCCATCAGCATGCCCGCGAGCACGAGCTCCTTGACGGCGTTGGCGTTCGCGCCCGGCGCGTTGAAGACGGGCACCCCACGGGCCGTCATCGCCGCCACCGGGATGTTGTTGGTCCCTGACCCCGCCCGCCCGATCGCGAGGACCGAGGACGGGATGTCCATCTTGTGCATGTCCGCCGACCGCAGCAGCACGGCGTCAGGCTCGGTGACATCCGCGGACACCGCGAACCGTTCCCACGGCAGCCGCCTGAGCCCGTTGGCCGAGACGTTGTTCAGGACCAGGACGTGATACTTCTCGGTCATCCCGGCTCAGCCCTTCGCTGCCGCGAACTCGGTCATCCAGTCGACGAGGGTCGTGACGCCCTCGATCGGCATCGCGTTGTAGATCGACGCCCGCATGCCGCCCACCGAGCGGTGGCCCTTCAGCTGGACCATCCCGCGCGCGGCGGCACCGGCCAGGAACTCCGCGTCGAGGGCGGGGTCCGGCAGCGTGAACGGCACGTTCATCAGCGACCGGTCGGCCTCGTCCACGGGGTTGCCGTAGAAGTCGGTCGAGTCCAGGTAGTCGTACAGGAGCGCAGCCTTCGCCTCGTTGCGCTCGGCGGCGGCGGCGAGCCCGCCGGCCGCGAGCAGCCGCTTGAAGACCAGGCCGGCGACGTAGATCGCGAACGTCGGAGGCGTGTTGTACATCGACTCGGCCTTGACGTGCGTGGCGTAGTCGAGCATCGCCGTCGGCGCCGGCCGGCCCACGCCGACCAGGTCGTCTCGCACGACCACGATGGTCAGGCCGGCCGGGCCGATGTTCTTCTGGGCGCCCGCGTAGATGAGGCCGTGCCTCGAGACGTCGACCGGCTTCGACAGGATGTCCGAGGACATGTCGCAGACCAGTGGCACGTCGCCCACCTCGGGCAGCCAGTGGTACTGGACCCCGCCGATGGTCTCGTTGGACGTGTAGTGGACGTACGCCGCGTCGTCGCTCAGGTTCCAGTCCGCCTGCGCGGGGACGTAGGTGAACGACCGGTCCTGCGCGCTGGCCGCGACGTTGACGGTAGCGAGGGACGACGCCGCCTTGATCGCCTTCTTTGCCCACTCGCCGGTGTTGACGTAGTCGGCCACCGGCTTCCCGCGCATGAGGTTCATGGGGATCATCTCGAACTGCAGCGACGCCCCGCCCTGCAGGAACAGGACGTGATAGCCGTCGGGCACGCCGAGCAGCTCGCGAAGGTCCGCCTCCGCCGCCTTGGCGATGGACATGAAGTCTTTGCCCCGGTGGCTCATCTCCATGACCGACTGGCCCGATCCGTGCCAGTCGAGCATCTCGTCGGCGACCTGTCGCAGGACGTCCTCGGGCAGGGCCGCGGGTCCGGCGCTGAAGTTGAATACGCGTGCCATGAGTCTGAAGTCCTCTTCGTCGCTCCGGCGACTTCGTCGGGCACCGAAGGCGGCGCGGAACGAGTCGGAAACAGCCTGGACACTACTGCCTCGCCCCTGGGACCTTCGGCGCGGAGACCGGAATGCGGCCCGCACGCCAGGAGGAGAAGCGAGACTGTTGCCCATCGTGCTGGCGAACGCCGGGAGCCGCACGAGGCAGACGGAGGGACCATGACGGTCGGCAGCACGCCCTTCCAGGGTTTCGGAGACTCGGCGCTCGACTTCTACGAGGGCCTGGCCGCCGACAACAGCACGACCTACTGGCAGCAGCACAAGGCGGTCTACGACAGCGCTATCGCCGAGCCGATGAAGGCGCTGGCCAGCGCCCTCGAGCCGGAGTTCGGCGAGATCAAGATCTTCCGGCCGTACCGGGACCTGCGCTTCAGCGCCGACAAGCGCCCGTACCAGGAGCACGCGAGCATGGGCACCCGCGCGGGCGAGACCGAGGGCCACGGCGGCTGCTACCTCAGCCTCACCGCCGAGGGCCTCATGCTCGCCGGGGGCTACCACCAGCCCGCCAAGGACCAGCTCGAACGCTTCCGCACCCTGCAGGACGACGACGGCGCTGCCGCCGACCTCGACGCCACGCTCGCCTCGCTCGAGCGGCAGGGCTTCGTCCTGTCCGCCGGCGCCCCGGTCAGGACTGCCCCGCGCGGCTGGTCCCGCGACCACCCGCGGATCGCTCTCATCCGCAGGACGTCCCTCGTGGTCGTCCGCCACGAGGAGCCGCGCGACTGGCTCTTCGACCCGCGCTGCCTCGACGTCGTCACCGCCGCCTGGCGCGACGTCGGCACCTGGAACGCGTGGCTGGACGCCCGCGTCGGCCCGAGCACCCTGCCGACGCCGGCGCGTGGCCGCTGAGCGGGCGGGTCCGCTGAGCCCGCCGGTCGGCCGGCACCGACGACCCGACCTCCGGGTCCTTCTCGCCGATCCCGCTCACAGGCGACGCACAGCACCACACCAGCGCCCCTCTAGCCGCGAGCGCGACGGTCGTCACCATGGACTCCGCGACCCGTCCAGGGCCTCCCACCAGCCTCGACACAGCCGCGACCCCCGTCCCGTCCCGACCGCGGGCCGCCGGGCTCGGGGGCGGCCCTGACGGACAGCTCGACGGTGCGGCGCCGCCTCCCGGACGGGGGACACCGGGCGGCTTGGCCGACGGGACCGCCGGCGGCGCCGCCCTGGGTGGGGCTTCCGGTGGCCGTCCCGACGGCGTCGGCCTCCCGGGGGGCAACGCGGGCGGACTGCTCGAGGCGACGACACCGAGCACAGCCGTGGTCGACCTGCTCACCACTGACGCCGAGACGTTCACCTGGGCGGCTGCGACGGTGGGCGCCCAGAACGCGGCCGGTTACCAGCTGGCGATCGGGCTGTCGGTCATGCCCATCGGCGGGTTCAACGGGTCTGACCCGTCGCCGACGCTCGAGCAGTTCCAGACCCTGGTCGACTCCGGCGAGATCCATTACTACGTCAGCGGCGGCAGCCTGACGGGCGGCAGCCAGGACTCGTCCGAGATCGCGCAGTGGGTCATGGCGACCTTCTCGCCGACGACGGTGGACGGCGTGACGCTGTACGACCTCACGACGCGCTGACGCCGGGTGCGGTCCCGGCCCGGTCACCCGCACCCGAGCGCCGCCCGCGCCCGGAGAACTCATGTTCTGCGGTTCGCCGCTCGAGGCGACCTCGCGTCGAGAACCGGGCTCCCCTAGGGTTGCTCCCCATCGGACCTCACCATCCCCCAAGGCTCGAAGGTTGCCCATCGTGAAGAGTCGTCTGATCGGTCACCGCGCGGTCTCCGCCATCGGCCTGGGTGGCATGCCGATGTCGATCGAGGGGCGACCTGACCGGGAACGGTCGATCGCCACGATCCACGCCGCCCTGGACGCCGGCATCACCCTCATCGACACGGCCGACGCCTATCACCTCGAGGCCACGGACATCGGCCACAACGAGTCCCTCATCGCCGAGGCCCTGGCGTCGTACGGTCCGGGCGCCGAGGCCGTGCTGGTCGCGACGAAGGGCGGCCACCTGCGGCCCGGCGACGGTACCTGGACGCAGAACGGCGACCCTGACTACCTCAAGCAAGCCTGCTCGGCCTCCCTGCGACGACTCGGCCTCGAGGCGATCGGGCTCTACCAGCTTCATCGGCCCGACCGGAGAATCCCGTACGCGGACTCGGTCGGCGCCATCCGAGACCTGCTCGACGAGGGCAAGATCCTCATGGCCGGGATCTCGAACGCCGACCCGGATCAGATCCGCCAGGCGCAGGAGATCCTGGACGATCGCCTCGTCAGCGTGCAGAACCAGTTCTCCCCCGCCTTCCGCAGCAGCGAGCGCGAGCTGGACCTGTGCACGCGGCTCGGCATCGCGTTCCTGCCCTGGAGCCCGCTGGGCGGGATCCGCCGGGCCGCCGGGCTCGGGGAGCGGTTCGGCGCGTTCGCGCGCATCGGTCAGGAGCACGGGGTCAGCGCGCAGCAGGTGTGCCTGGCCTGGATGCTCGCGAAGTCGCCGGTGGTGATCCCGATCCCCGGGGCGAGCCGGCCGGAGACGATCAGCGACTCCGCGGCCGCCGCCGAGCTCGAGCTGTCCCCCGGCGAGGTCGCGGAGCTCGACGGCGCCTGATCGACCAAGACGACGTCGGATCAGCCCGGCCGGTGCGTGACCCGCACGTAGTAGCCGCTCGGGTCGAGCAGCCGGAAGTCCCACAGACCCCAGGGCCGCAGGGCCAGGGCGTCTGCCACCGGCCACTGCGTTGCGCGGACGCGGGCGAGCTCGTCGGCGACGTCGTCGACCTCGAGCACGATCTCGACCCCGGTCGGCGGCCGGCGCCACGCGTCCTGGCCGTCGCCCCGGCGCAGCGCCCCGACCATGGCGTGGCCGCGCCGCAGCGCGACGTAGTCCTCGCCCTGGGCCCGGCGGTCGGTCACCAGGTCGAAGCGGAGCACCCGCACCCAGAAGTCGACCGTGGCGTCCAGGTCGCTCGGGAAGATCTCGAACCGCACCGTGGTCGTCATCTCCACAGCGTGCCCGGCCGTGTCGAGCCGCTAGGTAACGATCGGGTAACAGCCTCGATCAGGCGCATCCGTGCAGCCGTGACGGTCGGAAGGAGCGTGTGTAGACAGCAGGCTGCCGAGCGCAGCACGACGCCAAGGAGACCATCATGAAGCTCAAGCTCGCGGGCGCGACTGCCGTTGCCGCCCTCCTCGCCCTGACGGGTTGCGCGACCAGCACGGACGACGAGACCACCGACACCGGCACCGAGGTGGTCGTGGAGACCGACGAGGGCACCGACGACATGGCCGAGGAGTCCATGGACCCCGGGACGATCGTGGACGTCGCCGTCGGCAACGAGGACTTCAGCACCCTCGTGGCCGCCGTGACCGCCGCCGACCTGGTCGAGACGCTCAGCGGCGACGGACCGTTCACGGTCTTCGCGCCGACGAACGACGCCTTCGCAGCGCTGCCGGACGGCGTGCTCGACGCGCTGCTCCTCGAGGAGAACAAGGCGACGCTGGTCAAGATCCTGACTTACCACGTGGTCCCCGGTGCCATCACCTCGGACCAGATCGCCGCGGGTGACGTGGCCACCGTCGAGAGCCAGACCGTCGCGATCACCACCAACGACGGCGGCGTCCAGGTCAACGGCGCCAACGTCGTGATCGCCGACGTCGAGGCGTCGAACGGCGTGATCCACGCGATCGACGCCGTCATCCTTCCGCCGGACGTCGACCCGGCCGCCCTGTAGGCGGCCCCACCCGCGGCTAGCCCGCCTGCTACCCCCCCGAGCAGGCGACCCGCGGAGCGCAGGAGCCCCGGTGGAGTCCGACCACCGGGGCTCCTGCGTGTCCCGCGACGGGCGTCTCACCGGCGACAATGAAGGAGGTCCCGCGGGCCTGATCGCAGATCTGATCTGCGCCGACGACGCCGACCCCAGCCCGCCGGCGACCGAGGAGGCTCGATGTGGTCCACGTTCGTCGCCCTCGGCGACAGCCTCGCCGAGGGCTGGGGCGACCCGGCCGGCGGCGAGCGCCCACGGTCGTGGAACGACTGGGTCGCCGACGGCCTGCGCGCTCGCAACGCGACGCTGCGCTACGTCAACCTCGGGTGGCGCGGCAGCACGGTCGCCGACGTGCTTCGCGACCAGGTGCCGGCCGCCCTGACGACGGCCCCGGATCTCGCCACCGTGACGGTCGGTGCGAACGACGCGCTCTCGCCTGCCTGGTCCGTCGTCACCTTTGAGGCCCAGCTCAGGGCGGTGCTCGAGCCGCTCGTGGACAGCGGTGCGACGGTCGCCACCTTCGCCTATCCCAGACCGGCTCGCGCGACGTCCGGACCGCGCACGCCCCCTCCACCGGCCCTGGCGACGTACCTGGCCCGCCTCGGCGAGCTGAACGCCGTGGTGCGCTCGGTCAGCGACGATCTCGGCGCCGTCGTCCTCGACTTCGAAGCCTTTGCCCCGGCCTGCGAGCCCGGCGCCATGAGCTCCGACCAGGTGCACCCGAACGCCCGCGGCTACCTCCTCCTCGGCCAGGTCGCGCTGCGACGCCTGCTCGCCCGGCTCGAGCCTCAGACCTAGGCCGTCAGCGCCCCTCGCGCAGGTCGGCGCCCTTGCGGGGCCCGCGGACGAACACGTACACCGCGGCCAGCACGAGGACGCCGGAGGCGGTGGCCAGGGCGGCACCCGTGGCGTCCACGAACGCCTGGTCCGCCGCGCGGGCGAGCGGGGCACCCGCGGCGCCGAGTCGCTCGGCGATCGCCTGCGCCGCCGGCAGGGAGTCCCGGGCGACGTCGGCGGCACCGGGAGGCAGGGCGGAGCCCAGGTCGGCGAGGACGGAGTCCAGACCCGCCCGGTAGCGGTCGTTGAGCACGCTGCCGAGCACGGCGATGCCGAGGGCGCTGCCGAACTCCCGCGCCGTGTCGTTGACGGCCGAGGCGACGCCCTGCTTCGCGGGCGGCAGCGAGGACGTGATCGCCGTCGTCGCCGGGGCCCCGGAGAGCGCCATGCCCGCGGCGAAGA
>JAHECE010000251.1 GCA_024641895.1 Actinomycetales bacterium | reverse complement strand
AACGCCGTGAAGGTCGTCAGTCGGGCTGTACGGGCGCCCTGAAGTCGAGAAGAAGGGCGGGAGCGTACTTCTCGGTCCCGAACTCCCGCGACCACAGGCCAAGACCGTCCGGCCCGGTTGCCGCCGACAGCGCAAGCGTGGCCCGGCCGCCGAGAAGGTCCACGAGCAAGGCTGCGTCGACCGGGACCGCGTACTCCGTGTCGGGCACCGACCCCCCCGCCAAGCGCCCGATCGGTCCCGAAACCCGCGGCCTGTCGACAAACGTGAGGTCGCTCTCGGCGAAGGCACCCACAGCCAACGAGACCTCGAGCGGACTCGACGAACCTGCCGACGGCGAGGTGTTCGTCCGCAACCGGAGGCGGGCCCCGGCAAGCTCGGTGCCCTCGGGAGCCTCCGGAAGGTCGAACTCCAGATACGAGATCAGCGCGGGCTCGGGGCCACTGGTCCACAGCTGGTTCTCCAAGCCGTGGTTGCTCCCCGGAGTATCGGAACGCACGTAACCGTCTCCCACGGCGACGACCGTGACCTCACCGCCAGGCTCCCGGTCGAGCAGCCCGCTGCCTTGGAGGTACCACCACCCGCCCGCGGCGAGGAGGACTGCGAGGAGGACGGCTACGAGGCGCACCGCGGGCTTCTTCCGGGAGCGCGTGCCGCCTCCGTCGGCCGACGTCGGGCCGAGGCGCTGGGGCGCCACCTCGACTGCCGGCACGACCTCCGTCGCAGCGACGGCCCGATCCGGCACCGGCTCACCAGGGGAAACAGATGGCCCCGCGGGCACGGTCACGGCGTCGACCGGACGAACGACCGTGTCCTCGAGCTCGCCGACGCCGAGCACGGACAGCTCCTCGGTACCGTCCACCGCCGATCCAGCTCGGGCCGAAGAGACGGCATCCTCGCCGCGGCGGACCACCGTGTCCTCGACCTCGCCGACGTCCTGATCCGCAGCCGAGCCAGGCGCAACCGCAGATCCCCACTCGTCCGGGAAGTCGATCAGCGCCGGCCCGACCACGGGCGCCCTGTCGAGACCGGCCTCGTCCTCCTGGACCGCCGGTGAGCCAGGTTCGACAGCAGGGCGCCACTCGTCCGGGAAGTCGATCAGCTGCGCCGAGTGGGCGGCGGGCGTGACCGCGATCCCGACCGCGCCGTCGTCGCCTTCGTGAGACTGGCGGCCGACCTTCGCCTCCAGGACCCTCGTGTCCAGGACACTCGCCTCCACGACCTTCGCCCCCACGACCTCGACCGCGCGACTCGAAAGGGCGGCGTCTATCGCCGGGTCGCCGAGACCGCCGAGCCAGTCGAGAAGCTGCGGATAGGTCCCCGGATTCGCCGCGACGGCCGGCCGCAGCGACGGGAAGTCCACGACCAGCTCGTACAGCACCCGGGGACTCGTTCGCGGGTCGGCCGCCTGCGCACGAGCGAGGGCGTCCGGCCCGGGGCTCGCAGGCGCGTCCGGGGCGTTCCCCGCACCACCCGTCATCCGACACCTCCCGCGCGATCCTGCCGGCGGCCCCCGAGATGCCGTGGACCGCGTTTTCGCACCCTAGCGGTGCGCGGCGCCCCGACGACAGCCGCACGAACAGACGAGGGCCTCGCGTTCGAGCCCGGGATCAGCCCGCTGCACCTCGCCCGAGGCGCGTCACGCCCGCTGCTCGGTGCCCTCCAGGACGAGCGTGTGCCGCCCGCGGATCTCAGGGCGGCGCTCTCGGACGCCAGCGGCGTCCGGGGAGCTGAAGAAGGCCAGGTCGGAGGCGTCGGAGCGCCGCGACACGTCGATCCGGACCGCGACGGACCCGGAGCTCCGTCGGATCTCGAGTCCTTCCCGTCGTACGTCGGTCACGGCGTGCGGCAGCCAAGCGACGGTCAGCTCCGGCAGGTGCCGGCCACGCTGCAGACCGGTCGAGGAGAACTGCTCCAGCGAGAACGGGGTCGCCGCGCCGAGGGAACCGCTGAAGAACTCCGTGTCCGACTGGATCACCCCGTCTCCGAACCGCCCCGTGCGTTCGACGAGCGTCTCGGGCTGGTCGAGGAGCCCTTCGAGCACGGCGTCCTCGACCCGTTCCACGGCCGTACCGGGTAGCACGACTCCGACCTCGCCTTGGCGGCAGGCCTCGAGCAGCCTGCGCCTGGGGTTCAGCGGACCGTCGTGCACGTCGTGGTCCGCGGCGATCAGCTCGCCCCAGTCGTCCCTACCGGGGTCGAGGGCCTCCACGAGGTGGCGGAACCCGGCGGCGCTCCAGCCCGGCGAGCACACGGCCGGCACGGCGAACGTGGCCAACCGGCGTTCACGTCGTTCATCACGCGACGTCGGCACCGCTAGGCCGACGGCCGCGGGAAACGACTCGACGATGTCCTCCGGAAGGTCGAGGCGGCGCTTGCTGCCTGACCACCAAGGGCGGTGGATCACCCGGCCGAGGATCTCGGCCCAGTCCGTCAGGCCGGAGTAGAGCAGCGCGAGCCGGGCACCCTCCCGCCGGGCCTTGACGCGCCCCTCGCGAGCCGCCCTGCGGATCTCCATCCGCTTCTCGACCTCCAGGGCGTACAGCTCCAGGGCACGGCCGTACGACCGATTCGCGGACCACAGGATGAAGGCCGGCCCTGCGGCCGCCAGAGCGATCACCGCAGGGTGCGCAAGCGAGAACCCCGTCACGGCACCGACCACGCCGAGGACGCCGAGCACGGCCAGCAGTACCGCGCCCAGCCGCCAACGCCGTTGGAACTGCGACTGCGCGGCCACCAGCGGCGCGGTGTCGGGCGGGCTGACGCCCGGGTCCCGTCGACGTTCCCCGGCAGCCTCCGCCACCAGCTCCTTCATCCTCATCATGAGGTTCTCGGCGATCTGCCAGGTGATGCTCCGACGCCGCCGCCCGAGCCACGCCGCCATCTCGGCGCCCTTCTGCCCCTCGGCCCGCAACGTGCGCGCAGCCAGCGGGTCCCGGATCACGTGCGCGTCCGGCCTGCCTACGGGCCGGATGACGTCCTCCGGGTCAGGGGCCACCGCCCACGGGGGCAGCAGCTCGCGGAGACTTCCGGACCGCGGTTCGGGGAACCCGCTCGGGAGGACGCCCCCGTCCACGAGGGCGAAGCACATCTGCCTGAGCTCCTGCCAGGTGCTCGGGTCCGGGGCCGGGGCGCTACGGTCCTCCAGGGCGCTCAGATCGGCGGCGAGCTGCTCGTCGTGCTCGGCGATGCGACGGCGGGCGGCCTCCTCCATGCCGTCGGGCGTCAGGCGAGCGACCTGCTCCTGAGGGTCGATGGGGCGTGGGAGCAGCAACCTCAGCCCCAGCCGCAAGAGCCGTCGCTCGCTCAGCGAGTCCCCGACAGCGGGGCCGCCGACCCCAGGGTGCGGCCGCACGGTCGCCGGCATGGGCGCCGGCCGCGCGTCACGCCAGTCACCCCGGCGGAGCAGGAAGCCCACCGCCCGCCGTGAGATGGCGGCCGGGTCGGCGGCGGGCAGTGCCCACGGCAGCAGCGGCGCCGGGCCGATGTCGTCCTTCGCCAGCAGGTCCATGGCCTGCCGCAAGACGCGCTCGCCGGGACCGTCCCCGATGAGGATCCGGACCGACGGGCGCACGAGGACGACGTCCCGGCCACGCCCGGTCGAGTCCGTGTCGAGGTGGTCCAGGGCACCGGACGGCACTCCCGCCCACAGGCCGCCCACGGACGTGATGGCCGCCGCGGCGTGCGGG
>JAHECE010000250.1:3197-3703 GCA_024641895.1 Actinomycetales bacterium | reverse complement strand
CGACTCGCCGTCCTCCTCGTGCTCGCCGTCGCCGGGGCCGCCGGGGCCGCCGCGACCGCCGAACACACTCCCAAGGTGGTGTAACCGCGGCCCGGCCGTCGACCCCGACGGGGCGCGCCCTCGCTCTCCCCTTGCGCTTGATCGGGGGCAGCGTGACGCCACGATCCCCCGCATGCTCAGGCGCTCCGCCCGTCATCCTCCGGCGACGGGGTGATTCGTCGGGCAGGCCCGCGCACGACCGCGCCCGGTACCGATCCCGCGACGATCATGTCCCTCGAGGCTCGGCCGAATCGGCGCCCGGGCTACGCAGAGAGACGCGGGCAGCGGTCACCTGCGACGGGACCGCTCGAGATCGACCAACCGCCTCGGACTCATGGCGTCGACTCCTGGGCCGGGCTGCTCGGGGTCGTCGCGTCGTCGCCCGGCTTGTCCGCGGGCCACAGCAGATACGTGAACGCCAGGGCGATCCCGGCACCGGCGAGCGTGTCGAGGAGGCGTAGCGCGGC
>JAHECE010000250.1:0-3187 GCA_024641895.1 Actinomycetales bacterium | reverse complement strand
GATGACCCCCATGGTGGTCGCCGCAGCGGCGAGCATGGGGAAGGCGGCCTTGTATGCGGTCCCCAGCAGCATGACCAGCACAGCCCCGCCCACCAAGACCCACAGCGGCAGCAACGCCGCGAGGGGGATCAGAAGCGCGACACCGACGACCGTGCTGACCACACGAGCCGCGCCGAGGGCGAACCGAACCCCTGACCGGGCCGGAACGCTCGCACCCGCAGCGGTGACCAGCGCACCCGCAACGGCCGTGACCGCGACGCCCGCCGGCCGAGCACCGCCATGGACGACCAGACCCACCACGCAGGCAAGCGCCGCACCCGCGACCAAGGTGCCCACCATGCGCCACGCCGGCGCAGCGCCCGTCGACGCGAACCAGCCGCGCACCTCAGCGACACCGGACGCGCCGCCCTCGCGCCTTACGTCCACCACTCGCTTCACCGCCAGTCCGCCAGTCCGCCAGGACGCCGGGGTTACCCCTCCCGTAGCGACAAGGCGACGCTATGCCCTGACCCTCCCCGCGTGGGCGCCCCACGTGCCGGAGCACCCGTGCGCGTCAGACCTTCGGGCGGGGCCTGAACGCCGATGCGGTCACGGCGAGCAGTCCGGCGAGGCAGAGCCATTCGAACCAGCGGCCGACCGTGCTGAACACGGTAGACACGTGGCCGACGGGCACCTGGGCCACCATCGTGCGGTCGGTGGAGTCGAAGTAGTCGGTCTGAGCCAGGACCCGCCCGTAGGGGTCGTAGGCGATCGACAGGCCCTGGTCGGTCTGCCGGACCAACGACATCCCGCCCTCGACGGCGCGGAAGGCGGCCATGTAGCTATGGACCGGGTCGATCGCGGCCCAGTCCTTGCTGGGCACCAGCATGAGCGCGGTGGCGTTGCGACCGGCCTGCTGGAGGACCGTGGGGAAGTCGAGGTCGTAGCAGATGACACCCGAGAGCACCCCGAACGGGGTGTCCGCGGTCCGCAGCACCTTGTCACCGACCAGCCGCGGGGCCTCGGTGACAGCGCCGCCGTACTTGACGTGCTCGAGCACCACCTCCCCGGCCGGGTCGAGCACCACGAGGACGTTCTCGTCGAGCTCGATCCCGTCGGGGTCCTGCGTGTACAGGGGAATGGCCAGGTAGATCCCCTGCTCCCGGGCGACGGCCTTGGCCTGGGCGATCAAGGCGGCCTCGTCTTCTTTGATGCCGAAGCCGGCGATCTCGGGCCAGAGCACCACCTGGGCGCCCGCCTGGGCCTCCCGCACGGTCGCGGCGAAGTAGAGGTCACGGTGGTCCTGCACCAGCGCCCGCCTGCCCGCGAGATCCAGGTCCTCACCGAGCTCGAAGAGCACGTCCGCCGACTGTGCCGTGACCCCGGCTACCCGGACGGTCTGCTCTTGCGAGGCCAGGCCCACTCGGGCGTAGCCGAAGACGAGCACGACGGAGAGCCCTGCGCCGCAGGCCACCAGCGCGCCACGGATCTGCCCGATCCGGTCCCGGTACTCCCAGGACGCGTTCGCGACCGCGGCGAACCACCCCATGAGGAAGGTGATCCCAATCATCCCGGTCACCGACGAGAGCTGCATGAGCGGCACGACGCCGTACTGGCTGAAGCCGGTCATCCCCCAGGCGCCGAGTGGGTTGACATGGTTGTTGAGGAGCTCCACGCTCGTGGCCGCCAACGGGTACACCAGCGTCGCGGCGAAGGCTCCCAACCGGCGCTGCAGGAGCCGGTCGGCCAGGTACGGCAGGCTCAGCAGGAAGCCGTACCCGACTGCGATGAACACCGACATCAGCGGGCCGAAGAAGCCCCAGAACCCGATCGCCGCCGCCAGGACCATCGCGGCGAGCACCATCGGGTAGCCCCGCCCGGCCTTGTGGTCGCGGGCAAACCGGATGATCAGGACAGGCCCGATCCACGCCGCCAGCGGGGCCAGCCAGCGACCCCACGAGAACCCGACCAGCAGGGCGCCGGCCAACAGCGTGACCGCTGCAGCCAGCCGGCCCGGCACTGGACCGCCGTCCGGGACGCCGGTGCTCGATCGTTCCATCGCGGGCTCCTCCCACCGGGTCGCGCACAACGCTCCGGCTGGTCAGTCCGCAACGCCACGCGCGAGCCTGATTCCTGGTCCACCTGCCCTTCAACGATCGAGAGTCCGACCGCCGGGTGCAAGGGACCTCCGTCCCGCCGGTCCAGCAGGACCGGTCCGCGACGACCACAACGCTCGCCCGAAAGACCCTCGCAATCAGCGGCCGGCGGTGCCACTCTGGAAGAGCGCCGGGCGTCCACAGCAGACGTATCGAGGTCGTGGCCCCGGCCGCGGACGACAGGGAGGCCCCGATGACGCATCAACCGAACCTCATCCCACCGGAGGACGAGGCGAGACGACTCGCCCGCAAGCGCGTGGAGGCGAAGCGCGCCCTCGGCGCGCATGCCGTGACCTACGTCGTGATCAACGCCTTCCTGATCTTCATCTGGGCAATCGGCGACGGCGGCAACTTCTGGCCAGGCTGGGTCCTGGCCGGCTGGGGCGTCGGGCTCATCCTCAACGCCTGGGACGTCCTCTTCCGGCGCCCGGTCACCGAGGCCGACATCGAGAACGAGATGCGGCGGGGACAGCCCCGGGGCTGACGACCCTCGTCATCGGCCCGTGATGGAGCGCCACCGCCATGTCAGGCCGGTGCGGCGATGACCTCGAACGACCCCGTGTACATGCCCATGCCGCACGTGTAGGTCAGCCGACCGGGCCGCCCGGGGGTGAAGCGGAACACGGTCGTCTCACCCGGGACGAGGACCGCATCACGTGGGACGCCGAGGTCTGGCGCGCGCAACCAGGAGGCACAGGTCAGCGCCTCGGACGTCAGTTCCCAGACCACCGGGACACCCGCGTAGACGACCGCCGTCGCGGGTTCGTACCCGTTGGCGACCTGGGTGGTCTCGACGTACTGAACACCGCCCGCGAAGCGCAGGTTGGCCGAGATCGTGGTCGCGGTGGGCCCATACGGGGCGGCCCCGCTGCGCAGGATCGAGATCGCCCCGGAAACATTGACCAGAGCGAAGGCCATGACGGCGACCGCGGCGAACCGGCCGAATCGGACGGCCCAGACCCCGCGCACGCTCGCAGACAGGCCCCCGATCGCGAGCAGCCCGGGAGCCGTGCCCAGAGCGAACGCGGCCATGATCGCCGCGCCCCGGGCCG
>JAHECE010000249.1 GCA_024641895.1 Actinomycetales bacterium | reverse complement strand
CTCGGCCTGGTTCTGGGCACCGCGGCCGTCTGGTACGCCGTTCTGACGAAGGACTCCGAGCCGCCGTCTTTCGACACAGGAACGACCGCCGCCGTGTTCATCGGCGACTCGTACACCCAAGGTGTGGGAGCGACATCCAGCGAGAAGCGGTGGACCACTCTCGTCGCGGAGCGGGAGGGTTGGGTCGAGACCAACCTCGGCCGAGGTGGAACGGGGTACCTCGCGACGGCGGGGGTTGACGGCTGCGGGCGCTCCTACTGCCCGAACTACATCCAGATGATCCCGGCAGCTCTCGAGACCGACGCCACCGTGGTGGTCGTCGCAGGAGGCCAGAACGACCTGCCACTGTTCGGCACGGCCCCGGACGAGGTGCTCGCCCAGATCAAGGCTACTTTCACAGCGCTTCGCAGCGCCTTTCCGCTGGCCAGGATCGTGGCAGTCGGCCCGTCGGTGCCGGGTGAAGCGGGCGAGGGGACGCTGGCGATCGACGCTGCTGTGCAGCAAGCGGCCGAGGGCGTGGATGCGACCTTCGTCAGCCTCCTGGACCCGGCTGTCGTCGGATCGGACATGGTGCTGCCCGACGGCGTCCACGTCGGCGACGACGGTCACGCCGCGATCGCCGACCGGGTTGTCCAGTCGCTCCAGCAGCCTTAGCGAGGCGTGGGCATGCGGCGAGTGGATGGCTTGCCGCCCACCGCACGACGCGGGCGACTTGCCCCGTCGAGGGGTCTGGTCGTACTGACGGCCCTCGGGGCGATCATTGCGATCGCAGGAATGCTCGGTATGGTCGGGCCAGGAGTCGCGCCGTCCGCGGACGAGGTGGAGGTTCGGGACCCTCTCCCGTTGGATCTGGCTACGTCGAGCTCGACGCCGCGACGGGTCTTCGCGCACTACTTCCCGCCGTACCCGGTCTCGATCGACAACAAGACCGAGGACGTGGACTACTACACGCGCAACTACCTGGCGCCGGACGGCGAGGGTGGCGTGCACCTGGCCTATGGCGGTCTGCTGCGGAACCGGCCGATCGGGCGTGCGGCGATCAGCGGTGACTGGCAGCTGGCGGACATGCGTACCGAGGTGAACAACGCCGCCGATGCGGGGCTGGACGGCTTCTTCATCGACATCTTGTCCTTGTCCGGCCTCAACTGGGACCGCACGGTGAAGCTGTACCAGGCGGCGTCGGCCTCGGGTCGGGCGTTCACCTTGACCCCGCAGATCGACGCGACGGCCAGCGCGGGTAGTGCGACGGTCTCGACGTTGGCGTCGAAGATCGCGCAGCTGCTGGCGATGCCGGCGGCGTACCGGTTGAGCACGGGTGAGTACGTGATCTCCGCGTTCAAGGCCGAGGGCAAGCCGGTGAGCTACTGGTCCTCGCTGATCGACACGCTGCGCACCCAGTACGGGATGTCCGTGGTCTTCATGCCGATCTTCCTCAACGCCAGCTATGCCAGCCAGTTCGCTCCGATCAGCTATGCGATGGGCAACTGGGGCACGCGAAGCCCGGTCAACACCTTGGGCGGGCCCGACTTCGCGGGTCAGACGCACTCGCTGGGGCGCAAGTGGATCGCGCCGATCTCGGTGCAGGACTCGCGGCCGAACCAGGGGGTGTACTGGGAGGCGTCGAACCTGGCGCAGCTGCGGGCCTCGTGGGAGCGGGCGATGCGTGACAGCGCGGAGTTCGCGGTGCTGAACACGTGGAACGACTACTCGGAGAACACCTCGTTCGCGCCGTCGTTGCAGCACGGGTGGACGTTCCTGGACGTGAACGCGTACTACCTGGCGCAGTTCAAGACGGGTTCGACGCCGCAGATCGTGCGTGACGCCGTGTACGTCACGCACCGCATCCAGCCGAACGCGGCGCGGCCGGTCCTCGACCAGACCAAGCTGCAGAGTTTGTGGAGTGCGGACTCGAACCCGGCGCAGGACACGGTCGAGGTGCAGACGTTCCTGACCGCCGCTGCTCAGGTGACGGTCCGGATCGGGGCGGACCAGTACACGTATACGGCTGGGGCCGGGGTGCAGTGGCGCTCGTTCCCGTTGCGGACCGGAAGCGTGTCCGCGACCGCGACCCGCAACGGCACCACGATCGGCGTGGCGAGATCGCAGCACCCGGTCGTGGCGCGGCCACCGGTCCAGGACCTGCAGTACTACGGCGTCAGCAGCAGGCGAAACGTGAGTTCCCCCACACCCGACGACGTTGTGCCGCGGTGACCTTCGCATATCGTCAGCGGTTCCGAGGTCGGGTCCAAACCGAGTCGCGCATGTGTGACACTTGCACTGAGCCGTGGCATCACGGAGGGGAACGTCTTCGGGAATGAAGGGTCGGCGGCGTTGGGACTAGGGGAGTACATCAGGCTCGCAAGAGCCCATTGGCTCACGCTTGTGACCTTCTTTCTCCTGGGTGCAATCGGCGCGGGGCTGATCGCGCTCTACTCGACCGAGGAATACACGTCGACCGCCGAGGTCTTCGTGGTCACGCAGGCCGGCGGGAGTGCCGCAGACCTGTTGCAGAGCGGCGACTACTCGCAGAAGCAGGTTCGCTCGTTCACCGCGATGGCGACCCGACCGATCGTGCTGGACCCCGTGATCGAGCGGCTCGGCCTCAACATGACATCCGATGAGCTGGCTGAGCAGATTCGGGTCTCGTCGCCCCTGAACACGGTTCTGATGTCGATCTCCGCGACGGACGTGTCGGCAGAACGCGCCGCCCTTATCGCCGATCTCGTCTCGGAAGAGCTGGCCTCCGCTGTCAAGGGCATGAACCCCGCGGCCGACGACGGCACTGTCTCCGTCAGCCTCAGGCCGATCCGTAGTGCCGAGGTCCCCAGCGAGCCCTCGGCCCCGAACACCCGGATCCTGCTCGCCCTCGGCATGCTTCTGGGCCTGGTGACCGGCGTCCTCGTGGTCGCAGCCAGAGAGGCGTTGAACACGCGTGTTCGTTCCGCGGAGGACGTCGCCGAAATCGCGGATGCCTCCCAGCTGGGCGCGATTGCCTATGACACGGCCGCCGTTGGCCGGCCCGTTCTGGCGGACAAAGACAAGAACACGCCCCGGGCTGAGACATTTCGCCAGATCAGGACGAATATCAAGTTCGTGGGCGCCGTCGAGCCGCGAAAGCTCCTGGCAATCACCTCATCGATTCCTGGAGAGGGCAAGAGCACGGTCGCGGCGAACATCGCTATCACCCTCGCGACGTCGGGCGATCGCGTCTGCCTCGTCGAGGCCGACCTGCGCCGCCCCAGGCTCGGCGACTACCTGGGTCTCGAGTCGAACGTGGGGCTGACCACCGTGCTGGTCGGGGATGCCGAGTTCAGCGACGTCGTGCAGCCTTGGGGCAAGCAGCGGCTGGACGTGCTCCTGTCCGGCCAGCGTCCGCCGAATCCAAGCGAGCTCCTCGGATCTGCCCGTATGGCCGAGGTGCTCGACCAGCTCAAGGAGAGCTACGACGTCGTCGTGGTCGACTGCCCGCCGCTCGTGCCGGTGACGGACGGGGCGCTCCTTGCCAAGGCCTGCGGGGGCGCCGTTGTCGTCGTGGGGATCGGTCGGGTCGACCGCAGCGAGCTGCGGTTCGCGGTAGAGACGCTCGCATCGATCAACACGCACATCCTCGGGACCGTGCTGAACCTTGTCCCGCAGCAGGACCTGGGGCGGCACGGCTACGGCTACGGCTACGGCCCTGACGGTTCGGAGGAGGTCGCGGGGAAGCACGCCCGACTGGACGCG
>JAHECE010000041.1:10405-14118 GCA_024641895.1 Actinomycetales bacterium | reverse complement strand
GTGCTCCCGCCATACGACACGTTCAACCACGACCCCGACGACCCCACGATCGCCACCGTCGCACCCTTCGGAATCACCCGCAGCACCGCATACCCCGTCGACGGCCCCACCCGCAGGTTCACGTTCGCCACCACCGTCCCCGACTCAGGAGCCGACGGTGCGGGTGCAGGTGCCGACAACGTGATGTAGTCCCCGGACGACCAGCCCGTGCTCCCGCCATACGACACGTTCAACCACGACCCCGACGACCCCACGATCGCCACCGTCGCACCCTTCGGAATCACCCGCAGCACCGCATACCCCGTCGACGGCCCCACCCGCAGGTTCAAGTTCGCCACCACCGTCCCCGACTCCGCGAGGACCACGACGGCTGGCTGCACGCCCGGCAGTGCCGAGGCAGCAGAGATACCGGTGGTCAGACCGGCGAGGACGAGCAGGCCGAAGACGGCCAGTGTTCGAAGCGTCGAGGCACCCGGCGTTCGCGGCGCTGCGGCGCGGGCATGACAAGGAAGCGGTCCAGGCACGGCTGTCTCCTCCGTCAGTCGGTCGGGCGCGGAACACCCCGCTGGCTTCCCCGAGAGGGGAACGGCCGACCGGGCCCTCGGGGGCGCGGTCGCGAGTACCGAGAGATCTGTCTCGGTTTTCGACGTTCCGTGAAGGGAACCACGCGTTCGGCCGATTGGGAGGGTTTTGTTAACGCTGGCCTTGAATTCCAGCGACGTAATTTGCCCCTGCCGCTCGACCCTCGCCGTCAGGTGACGTCACGCAAGGCGTCGAGGGAGCGGGCGCGGGCCATGCCCGAGGAAGGTGGGCAGCGACGGGCCGGAAGGCCGGCGAGCGGCCAACGCGGCGCTCGGCGACTGGTCTCGGTGGAGCCAAGGGGACTCGAACCCCTAACCCCCTGCTTGCAAAGCAGGTGCGCTACCAATTGCGCCATGGCCCCGGGGTCGTGCTTGGGTTCGGGCCCACCCCGGCGGGCCCTCGCACATCGTGCGACGCGTCTGGGTCAGACGGGGTCGGTGACCTCGGCCCAGAGCTCGCGGTCGCTGCGTAGCTCCGCTACCTGCCTCCAGGCAAGGTAGGCAACAGCCGCCGCAGCGGCGAGAAGGACGACCTTCTTCATGAGACCTCCGCATCGGACCGGGCGCCGGGCAAGCCCGTGGGCCTAACAGGACTCGAACCTGTGACCTCTTCCTTATCAGGGAAGCGCTCTAACCGTCTGAGCTATAGGCCCGGGGCGCCGCCGTGCGGCGCCGGATGAGACTACCCCAGCAGGGCACCCCATCCCAAACGCTTCTACTCGTCGGTCAGGGTGACGTGCAGGCCACCGACCAGCGCCGCCGTGACGTTGTACAGGAACGCGAAGAGCGTGGAGATTGCCGTGAGGATCACCACATCGATGACCGCGATCACGACGGCGATCGACATCACGCGGGAGAACTCGACGTAGTCAAGGATGTTGATGAACGACTCGGTCCCGGCGATGTCGGTCACGATGCCGTCGGCCTGGGTGAACACCTGCATCGTGTTCAGCACGTTCCAGATCACGGCGGTGGCGACGACCAACGCGATGCCGATCGCGATAGAGAGCAGGAACGACAGCTTCATGACCGACCACGGGTCGATTCGCGAGACGGCAAGTCGCACGCGGCGCGGACCGCTCGGCGGTCGCGGAGTCGGCGGGTTCCCGGCGGCCGCTGCAGCGGCCGCCGCGGCCGCCGCGGCCTCGGCAAGCGTCGGAACCTCCTGGGCGCCTTCCTTCTTGGCCCCCGGGTGCAGTGCTCGGCTCCAGACCGAGGCTCGTTCACGAGCGGGTGCCTCCGGCGCCTGGGTGCCGGCATCGGTTGAGAGGTCGCGCTCGTCGGTGGCGGTCACGGTGGCCTCGGCCTCCTTCGTCGCTGCGGGATCGGCGTCCGCGCGCTGGTCGGCGGACGCCACAACCTTCTCGGCAGGCGACTCGGCGGCCATCACCTGGGTGCTCGACGCGTCGTCACCTTCGTAGGAGGTCTGCCGACTGCTCATGCTTCTCCTTGGTCCGCCTGAGCGACGCTGTCGGTTGCCGACGGTACGGCATCGACCTCGTCGAGGCGTGTCTCGGGGTTGCGCGCCACGGAGATGATCCGGTCGCCCGGGTCGGGCTTCGCGAAGGTGACCCCCATCGTATCCTTGCCAGTCGCGGAGACCTCACTCACGCTCGATCGCACGACCTTGCCGCCCTCCATGATCACCAGGACGTCGTCGTTCTCGTGCGTGATGAGTGCTCCGACGAGGTCGCCGCGCTGCTCCGCGAGCTTGGCCACCTTCACGCCCAGGCCGCCACGGCCCTGGACCCGGTAGTCGGAGACGCGCGTCCGCTTCGCGAAACCGCCCTCGGTGACGACGAACACGAACGCGTCGTCGCGCACGACATCCATCACGAGCAGCTCGTCGTCGCCGCGGAACTTCATCCCCGTCACCCCGGAGGTGGCCCGGCCCAGCGGACGAAGGGTCTCGTCGTCCGCGCGGAAGCGGATGGACATCCCCTTGCGAGACACCAGCATGAGGTCGTCGTCGTGGTTCACCAGCCGTGTGGCGACAAGCTCATCCGGCAGCCCGGCCTCGTCCTCGCGAAGGTTGATCGCGATGACGCCGCCCGACCGGTTCGAGTCGTACTCGGTGAGCCGCGTCTTCTTCACGAGCCCCCGCCGCGTCGCCATGATCAGGTACTCGGCCTGCTCGTAGTCACGGAGGCTGAGGACGTCGGCTATCTCCTCGCCGGGCTGGAATGCCAGCAGGTTGGCGACGTGCTGTCCCTTGGCGTCCCGCCCGCCCTCGGGCAGCTCGTACGCCTTCGCCCGGTAGACCCGGCCGAGGTTCGTGAAGAACAGCAGCCAGTGGTGGGTCGTCGTGACGAAGAAGTGCTTGACCACGTCGTCTTCGCGCAGCTGCGCCCCGCGGACGCCCTTGCCGCCCCGGCGCTGCGAGCGGTAGAGGTCGGCCCGGGTCCGGCGGGCGTACCCGCCGCCGGTGATGGTGACGACGACGTCCTCTTCGGCGATCAGGTCCTCCATGGACATCTCGCCGTCGAACGGCACGACGGTCGTGCGTCGCTCGTCGCCGTACCTCTCGACGATCTCGCCGAGCTCGCCGCCGACGATCTCCCGCTGGCGCCCCGGTGAGGCGAGGATCGCCTTGTAGTCAGTGATCTCGGCTTCGAGCTGGGCAGCGCGGTCGACCAGCTTCTGGCGCTCGAGCGCCGCCAGCCGGCGCAGCTGCATCTCGAGGATGGCGTTGGCCTGGATCTCGTCGATGTCCAGGAGTGACATCAAGCCCTCACGAGCGTCGTCCACGGTCTCGGAGGCCCGGATGAGGGCGATGACCGCGTCAAGGGCATCCAGAGCCTTGATCTGGCCCCTGATGATGTGGGCCCGCTCCTCCGCCTGCTTCAGCCGGAACGCCGTGCGGCGGATGATGACGTCGACCTGGTGGTCCACCCAGTGCCGCACGAACGCGTCGAGGCTGAGCGTCCGCGGGACGTCGTCGACCAGGGCGAGCATGTTCGCCCCGAACGTCTCCTGCAGCTGGGTGTGCTTGTAGAGGTTGTTGAGGACGACCTTGGCGATCGCATCCCGCTTGAGGACGATGACGAGCCGCTGGCCGGTGCGGCCCGACGTCTCGTCACGGATGTCGGCGATGCCGGCGATCCGGCCGTCCTTGACGAGCTCGGCGATCTT
>JAHECE010000041.1:0-10395 GCA_024641895.1 Actinomycetales bacterium | reverse complement strand
GGTTGTCGGGGTTGACCTGGTACGGCAGCTCGGTCACGACGAGGCACGTGCGGTTCTGGATCTCCTCGACCGTGACGACGGATCGCATCGTGATCGAACCGCGGCCGGTCCGGTAGGCGTCCTCGATCCCGCGGCGACCGTGGATGGTGGCCCCGGTCGGGAAGTCCGGGCCCTTGATCCGCGCGATCAGGGCGTCGAGCAGCTCTTCACGAGTGGCGGAGGGGTTGTCCAGGTACCACTGGACGCCGTCGGCCACCTCGCGGAGGTTGTGCGGTGGGATGTTCGTCGCCATGCCGACCGCGATGCCGGCGCTGCCGTTGACCAGCAGGTTCGGGAAACGGGCCGGCAGGACCGACGGCTCCTGGGTTCGGCCGTCGTAGTTGTCCCGGAAATCGACCGTGCCCTCGTCGATGTCCCGGACCATCTCCATGGCCAGCGGCGCCATGCGGCACTCGGTATACCGCGGCGCTGCGGCCGGGTCGTTGCCCGGGGAGCCGAAGTTGCCCTGACCGGCGACCAGCGGGTAGCGCAGCGACCAGTCCTGGACCAGCCGCACCAGGGCGTCGTAGATCGCGCTGTCACCGTGAGGGTGGTACTGCCCCATGACGTCGCCGACGACGCGGCTGCACTTGCTGAAGGCGCGGTCCGGCCGGTAGCCGCCGTCGTACATGGCATAGATGACCCGCCGGTGCACCGGCTTGAGACCGTCTCGCACGTCGGGCAGCGCCCGGCCGACGATGACGCTCATCGCGTAGTCCAGGTAGGACCGCTGCATCTCCAGCTGCAGGTCCACGGCCTCGACGCGGCCTCCCACAGGCACTCCCGGGGTGAGCTCCGTCATGCTTCCTCGTCTCCCGTCACGGCACCCGACCGGGCGCCGTCGTCGTCATACGGTTCCCCGCGCGCGGACAGCTGGTGTGGACTCGTCAGATGTCCAGGAAGCGCACGTCGCGTGCGTTCCGCTGGATGAACGAGCGTCGGGACTCGACGTCCTCGCCCATGAGGATCGAGAAGATCTCGTCAGCCGCGGCGGCATCGTCAACTGTGACCTGCAGCAGTGTCCGCCGCTCCGGATCCATGGTCGTCTCCCAGAGCTCGGAGTAGTCCATCTCGCCCAGACCCTTGTAGCGCTGGATCCCGTTCTCTTTCGGGATGCGCTTGCCGTCAACCTGGCCCTGAGCCAGGAAGGCGTCCCGCTCCCTGTCGGAGTAGACGTAGTCGTGCGGCGCGTTGGTCCACTTCAGCCGGTAGAGGGGCGGTTGTGCCAGATACACGTGGCCACTCTCGATCAGCGGCTTCATGTAGCGGAAGAGCAGCGTGAGCAGCAAGGTGCAGATGTGCTGGCCGTCGACGTCGGCGTCCGCCATGAGGATCACCTTGTGGTACCTGAGCTTGGCGAGGTCGAAGTCCTCGCCGATGCCGGTACCGAACGCCGTGATCAGGGCACCGACCTCGTTGTTGCCGAGCGCGCGGTCCAGCCGCGCCCGCTCGACGTTGAGGATCTTGCCTCGGATCGGGAGGATCGCCTGGGTGTGCGGGTTGCGGCCACGCACGGCCGAGCCACCCGCGGAGTCACCCTCGACGATGAAGACCTCGCTGACGGTCGGGTCGTTCGACTGGCAGTCGCGCAGCTTGCCGGGCAGCGAGTTCGACTCCAGGAGGCCCTTGCGCCGAGTCGCCTCTCGGGCCTTGCGCGCCGCCAGCCGGGCCGCCGAGGCCTGCAGGGCCTTGCGGATGACGTCCTTGGCCTCGCCGGGGTGGGCGTCGAACCAGTCGCCGAGCTGCTCGAACACCACCTTCTGGACGAAGGTCTTCGCCTCGGTGTTGCCGAGCTTCGTCTTGGTCTGTCCCTCGAACTGCGGCTCGCCGAGCTTGACCGAGACGACGGCAGTGAGGCCCTCGCGGACGTCGTCGCCGGTGAGGTTCTCGTCCTTGTCCTTCAGGATGGCCTTCTCGCGGCCGTACCTGTTGACCAGTGTGGTCAGCGCCGAGCGGAAGCCCTCCTCGTGCGTACCCCCCTCGGAGGTGTTGATGGTGTTCGCGTACGTATGGACGCTCTCCGAGTAGGCGCCGGTCCACTGCATCGCGACCTCGAGGGAGATCCGCCTGTCCGCGTCCTCCGCCTCGAACTCGATGACCTCGGGGTGGACGATCTCCACCTTCTTGCTGCTGTTGAGATGCCTGACGTAGTCCACGAGTCCGCCGTCGTAGCGGTACGTGACGCTCCGGGCGGCATCGCCCGGGTTCCCGACGTCCTCGTTCCCGCCGGCCAGCTCGTCCTCGGCAGCACCGTGGCCAGGCCGCTCGTCGGTGAGCGAGATGGTCAGTCCCTTGTTGAGGAACGCCATCTGCTGGAAGCGCGTCCGAAGCGTCTCGAAGTCGTGGACGGTCGTCTCGAAGATGTCGGCGTTCGCCCAGTAGGTGATGGTGGTCCCGGTGCGATCGGTCGCCTCCTCCTGGGCGAGCGGCGCCATCGGCACGCCGTGGGAGTAGGACTGACGATAGATGTGGCGCTTGCGATGGACCTCGACGTCGAGCCGGGTGGAGAGGGCGTTCACGACGGAGACGCCGACGCCGTGCAAGCCACCGGAGACGGCGTAACCGCCGCCGCCGAACTTCCCGCCGGCGTGCAGAACGGTCAGCACGACCTCGACCGCGGGCTTGCCCTCGCTGGCGACGATGTCAACCGGGATGCCACGACCGTCGTCACGGACCCGCACGCCACCGTCGGCCAGCAGCGTCACCTCGATCAGGGAGCAGTACCCCGCGAGTGCCTCGTCCACGGAGTTGTCGACGACCTCGTAGACGAGATGGTGCAGACCTCGCTCCCCGGTCGATCCGATGTACATGCCGGGGCGCTTCCTGACGGCCTCGAGACCCTCCAGGACGGTGATGTTGCTCGCGTCGTACGACGGTCTGTCGGGAGCAGCCCCGCTCGGGACGGCGTCTTCGGCAACGATGGCGAGCTCCTCGTCGATAGTCGGCCTGGCACGCGCGTCGAGAGAGCCGATGCCAGGTCACCGAGGCCGATCGCCGGCGCCGGCATCGGTGGGCCCAGGCCTCGGGACATTAGGTCGATCCTACTGCTCCGCCGCAGGTAAACCCTCCTGTCCACAGGGTTACCCACAGGGCGTGTCGCTCCCGTGGCCCAGGTTTGCGGTCCTCAGCCGTAGGTGTCCCGGGGTCCGCGCCCGGGCACGCTGCGCGGACCCCGCTTCCACGTCGGTCCACCCGGCCCGAGCACCGTGATGGACTCGACCACGCCTTCACCGATCTCCTCGTCGAGACGTCTGGAGAGCTGCGGCAGCAGCAGCCGGACCTGCATCGCCCACGCCGTCGAGTCCGCTCGGACGACGAGCGCGCCCTCCTCGAACGTCTCCGGCTGGCAGTGGTCCGCGAGCTGGTCCCCGACGACGGCACGCCAGCGACCGATGACGCCGGCCACCGACAACGATCTGCTCCAGCCGCGGTCGGCGAAAAGGCGATCGAGCGAGGAGGCCATGGTCACGGGGTCGCGCCCGGGCGTGTACGGCTCGCCGGTCCGCTCACCGTCGATTCCCGGACGTGAGCCGGCGCGACGACCCCGGCGCGTGCCCGGCGCGACGCCGCGGCCCTTCGCGGCGTCCCTGGCCCGCAGGAGCGCGGATCGTGCAGCGCCGTCGGGGTCGACCGGCTCCGGGTGGCCCGCCTCGGTCTCCCGGTCACTCTCGTCGTCGAGCTGGTCCTCACGGGACACGGGTCACCGCTCCGGAGGAGACATCGAAGCGCGCACCGACCAGGGCCGGCGGTACGTCTTCCGCGGCCGCCGCCGTCACCAGCACCTGCTGGGCGCCCCCGACCAGGTGGGCGAGATGATGGCGCCGCCTGGCGTCGAGCTCGGCGAAGACGTCGTCCAGGATGAGCACCGGCTCGCCTCCCTCGCTCCACTCGCCCGAGGTGTCGTCCCGGAGCAGATCGTAGGACGAGAGCCGCAACGCCAGGGCCAGCGACCACGACTCCCCGTGGCTGGCGTAGCCCCTCGCCGGCAGAGCGCCGATCGAGAGCACCAGGTCGTCCCGGTGGGGGCCGACCAGGCACACGCCCCTTTCGATCTCCTTGCGGCGAAGCCGGGCCATCGCCTCGAGCAGCTCGGCCTCGGCCGCGGCGACCTCGGCCCGCTCCGGCACGCCAGCACCCATGCCCGACCCCGGGGCGACGTCGTCGGGCACCGGTCGGTCGTCGGTCACCGTCTCCACGCCGTCCGTGCTGGACCGGTAGGTGATGACAGCCGCACCCTGGCCGCCGCTGACCCGCTCGTAGGCAAGCGCGACGTAGCCGCTGAGCTCGGCCACGAGCCGCCTGCGCGCCGCAACCAGCTGCGCACCGGCGGCCGCGAGCTGTCCGTCCCACACCTCCAGGGTCGCCTTGACCTCCTCCGACCCGCGCGCTGTCCGGGCCGCGGCCCCCAGGGACTTGAGCAGCGCACCACGCTGGCGAAGGACGCGGTCGTAGCCGGCGCGAACGGCGGCAAGACGAGGCGCCCGCATGACCAGGAGGTCGTCGAGGAACCTGCGCCGCCCGTCCGGGTCTCCCTTGACCAGAGCGAGGTCCTCCGGGGCGAACACGACCGCGCGGACGATGCCGAGGACGTCGCGCGGACGGGTCACCGGCGAACGGTTCAGCCGGGCCCTGTTAGCGCGGCCCGAGACGATCTCCAGCTCGACGACCGCAGATCTGTCGTCCCGGACCGCCTTGGCCCGCACCACCGCCCGGTCGGCGCCGTGCCGGACGAGGGCGGCGTCCCCGCCCACCCGGTGCGAGTCGAACGTGGCGAGGTAGCCGACTGCCTCGACGAGGTTCGTCTTGCCCTGCCCGTTGGGCCCGACGAGCACGCTGACACCGGGCGGGAACGCTACGACGACGTCACGGTAGGAGCGGAAGTCGGTCAGTGCGAGGTCCGAGACGTACACCGGGACCTCCTTAGCCCTGCGACACCCGCTCGCGCCGGCCGGGACAGCCCGCCCGGCGATCCGGATCTCTCAGCTGGCGAAGCGGATCGGCATGAGCAGGTAGCGGAAGCCCGCCTCGCCCTCGCCGTCGGCCTTGTGCTGGCCGGTCATGACCACGGGCTTGCTGGGCTGGGTGAAGGCCAGCCTGACGAACTCGGTGTTCAGCGCGCCGAGGCCGTCGAGCAGGTACTGCGGGTTGAAGGCCGTCGAGATCGCTTCGCCGGTGAGGACCACCTCGAGGGCTTCGGACGCCTGGGCGTCGTCGCCCTGGCCTGCCTCGAGGACCACCTGGCCCTCGGTGAACGACAGACGGATCGGCGTGTTGCGCTCCGCGACAAGGGAGACGCGCCGCGCCGCCTCGACGAGGTCGTGCGTCGAGAGCACCGCATGCGTCGTCGTCTGTTCGGGGAAGAGCCGTCGAACCGGCGGGTACTCGCCGTCGAGGAGGAGTGACGTCGTCCGCCGACCGCCGGCCTCGAAGCCCACGAGACCCGTGCCGCCCTCGGCTGCTAGAGCGATCTGGATACTGCCTGCGCTGGTCAGGGACTTCGCGACATCGGACAGCGTACGGGCACGCACGAGCGCGACCGAGGACAGGTCGGGCGACGCCGGGTGCCACGAGATCTCCCGCATGGCGAGCCGGTAGCGGTCGGTGGCCAGCAGGGTCAACGTCGAGCCCTCGAGCTCGACGCGCACGCCGGTCAGGAGCGGCAACGTCTCGTCCCGGCTGGCGGCCATCGTCACCTGCGCGACGGCCTGCGCGAAGACGTCGGCGTCGACCGTACCCGTGGACTGCGGCATGCCGGGAAGCGAGGGGTAGTCCTCCACGGGCATCGTCAGCAGGGTGAACCGGCTGGCTCCGCAGGTCAGCACCGCCTTGGATCCCTCAAGGTGCACATCGACGGGCTTGCCGGGCAGGGCGCGGGAGATGTCAGCCAGCAGTCGCCCGGATACGAGGACGGTACCCGGCTCATCGACCTCGGCGGGAACCTCTGATCGCGCCGACACCTCGTAGTCGAAGCTGGACAGGGTGAGCGTGCCATCGCTCTTGGCGTCCAGCAGGACGCCCGCAAGAACAGGTACCGGGGGTCGCGTCGGCAGCGTACGAGCGGTCCATGTGACGGCCTCGGCGAGCACGTCTCGTTCGACCCTGAACTTCACGATGCGCACCCCTTCGTCCGACTGCCGGTCAACCCCCGAACCGACCTCGCAGGCGGTTCGCATCCCGTGTCCGCGGAGGCGGCACTGGGCGCCGCTACCGCCGCGCAATCGCACACCCTACGCGAGGAGGGCGACACCTGCATCGCCGCGCGCTGGTGGAGAACCACAACGTTGTGAGAAGAGCACGTGTCCCTCGAGCACGCGAAGGTGGGTGGGCCTAGGGGATGTCCGACTCCGTGGCGCCGGCACACGTCGTCCCCTGATGTTGGCTTTCCACACCCTTCTCCATGTCAGAGGTTCGTCGTAGTAGTCGGGTGTGTGGATCATGGGGACCCGGCACATCGATGCAGGTCGTCGCGTTGTTGGCACTGTGGATCGGCACGTGGAGCTGCTGGGGAACGACGACGTCGGTCGTGGATGACGCGCACGTGTCATTCGGCTGTCCACGACGTCACTGGGCTTCATCCACGACAAGACCCCGTCTGTCCACAGTTGTCCACAGCCTTACCCACACCTGTGCGCTCGCAGAACTGCGCGAGACACGCAGTGTCGTGGGCATAGCGGAGCTGGTCCTTGGCGGCCGTCTGCCCGGGTGGTGATCCCCGCGAGCGGCACCGGCGGGTGCGCGAGACGGGCCGGAGCGAGCGAGGAACGCCCGGTCGCTCAGCCTCGCGTCTGCTGCTTGATCCGGTTGGTGAGCTCGGTGACCTGCATGTAGGTCGATCGCCGTTCGGCCATGAGCTGGCGGATCTTGCGATCGGCGTGCATGACAGTGGTGTGGTCCCGGCCGCCGAACTGCTGGCCGATCTTCGGAAGTGACAGCTCGGTCATCTCGCGGCACAGGTACATGGCGATCTGGCGGGCGTTGACGAGTGCGCGCGAGCGGTCCGGGCTGCGCAGGGCATCGATGGTGAGGCCGAAGTAGTCGGCGGTCTGCCCGAGGATCATCGAAGGCGTCACCTTTGTTCCCTCGGTGTCCGTGATGAGGTCCTTGAGGACCATTTCCGCGAGCGGTCGGTCGACGGCCTGGCGATTGAGGTTGGCGAAGGCGGTTACCCGGATCAGCGCTCCCTCGAGCTCGCGGATGTTCGTCGAGATGCGGGAGGCGATGTACTCGAGCACGTCGTCGGGTGCGAGGAGCCGCTCGGTCCCTGCCTTGCGCCGCAGGATGGCGATGCGGGTCTCGAGGTCGGGCGGCTGGACGTCCGTCAGGAGACCCCACTCGAACCGGGACCGCATCCGGTCCTCGAAGCCGTTGAGGTTCTTCGGCGCGACGTCAGAGGTGATCACAACCTGCTTGTCGCTGTTGTGCAGGGTGTTGAAGGTGTGGAAGAACTCCTCCATCGTCTGTTCCTTGCCCTGGAGGAACTGGATGTCGTCCACCAGGAGGACGTCGATCTCGCGGTAGCGGCGCTGGAAGGCCTCCGCCTTGTCGTCGCGGATCGAGTTGATGAAGTCGTTCGTGAACTCCTCGGAGTTGACGTAGCGCACCCGGATGCCGGGGTAGAGGTTGGCCGCGTAGTGGCCGACGGCGTGCAACAGGTGGGTCTTGCCCAGCCCGGAGCCGCCGTAGATGAAGAGCGGGTTGTAGGCCTTGGCCGGCGCCTCGGCGACCGCGGTGGCCGCCGCGTGCGCGAAGCGGTTGCTCGCGCCGATGACAAAGCTGTCGAACGTGTACTTCGGGTTCAGGCGAGTGGGCTCGGTCTGGATCGGACGTTGACCGGCGGGACGCGGCGGTGCTGGCTCCGGCTCGAAGGCTTGCTCCTCGAGCTTCTGGGGAGCACGCTCCGGCTGGATCTCCTCCAGCGACGGGTCGACCGTCACCGCGTACCGGATCGAGCTCCCGAACGACGACGCGAGCGCGGTTGAGAGAACGTCGCGTGCCTTGACCTCGAGGAAGTCTTTCGCGAACTCGCTGGGCACGGCCAGCAGGAGGGTCCCGTTGAGCATGCCGAGCGGGCGCGTGAGCCTGATGAACGCGAGCTGCGCACCGCGGAGGTTGCCGCTCCGGGTCAGAACCTCGACGGTCTTCTGCCATGCCTGAGCGACCTCGTCGCGGTCCTCTGCCATGTGGCTCCCTCGCTCCGGATCGTGAGCACTGAGTGTGCACCAGGGACGTTGGTCCACACGAATGTCCACAGCCTGTGAAGATCGACTTCGACGGCGCTCGAGGAGGTCCACGACGACGGCGGTTCACGTGATCTCTGCGGTGGTCCCGCGTGCTCGACGGGCAGATCCTAGCGACTTCGTGCGAAATGCCCGGGTCGGTGCTCGCCCACGCCGTTGCCCTGAGCCGCCGTCGGCGGGTCGGGTCGTTTGACCGGCCCGTATCCACTCGCGTACCTTGAAACGTCCGTCTCGACGACCGTCGCACCATGCCCGCTGCCAGCCCCACGTGGCCCGGCCAGGCAGGTGCGACACCCCGGCTGAGGCCGGGCGACGAACACATGCACCGCCAGGACTCCTGAGGTGCTGCATCCTCGATAGTTGTGGAGTACTGCCGTGAGCAAGCGGACCTTCCAGCCGAACAACCGGCGTCGTGCCAAGACGCACGGTTTCCGTCTGCGCATGCGGACGAGGGCCGGCCGCGCGATCCTCGCCGCGCGCCGTCGCAAGGGCCGCGACGAGCTGTCCGCCTGAGTCACGGTGCTGCCGGCTCGGCACCGCATGCGTCGTCGCGCTGACTTCACGACGTCGGTTCAGTCCGGGCGTCGTGGTTCGGCCCGCCGCGTCGTCGTGCATGTCGCGGTCGGCGCCTCGGCAGAACCGTGCACCGTCGGTTTTGTCGTGTCGCGGGCCGTGGGCGGCGCCGTCGATCGGAACCTCGTGAAGCGACGGCTGCGTGGCCTCATGGCCTCTCGGGTCGTAGCACTGCCTGACGGGGCCCGCATCGTGGTGCGGGCGCTGCCCGCGGCGGCGGGCGCGAAGGCCGATGTTCTCGCGAGGGACCTCGACCAGGCGCTCCGCGTGGCCACCCGCGTCGGTACCACGCGATGAGCGCTGCCGACAGCCACGAGCACGCGGTCCCGGACCAGGTCTGGCCGAGGAACCCGCTCACCTGGCTCCTGATCGCTCTCGTCCGGGGATACCAGCTCGTCGTATCCCCGTGGTTCCCGCCTCGATGCAGGTACTACCCTTCCTGCTCGTCCTACGCCCTGACGGCGTTGCGGGTCCACGGTGTCGTCAAGGGCACGGGCTTGGCGGTGTGGCGTCTGCTGCGCTGCAACCCGTGGAGCCTGGGCGGCGTCGATCACGTTCCGCCCCGTAGCGGTGGGCCGCCCGTTGACCACGACGGCACGCCCGCACCCGATCTCCCGAGCACCCACGACGCGCAAGACGCGCGCCGGGTGTCAGTCGAGTCCTAGGAGCTCCGCCCACATGCATCTTTTCGACTCTCTGCTGTGGCCGATCATGGTCGTGGTCGCCTGGATCATGGTGCAGTTCCACACCTTGCTCACGGCGATCGGACTGCCCAAGGACTCCGGCGCGTCGTGGGTCCTGTCGATCGTCGGCCTGGTCATCGTGATCCGGATCGTCCTGATCCCGCTGTTCGTCAAGCAGATCAAGGCGTCGCGAGGTCTGCAGATGATCCAGCCGCAGATCAAGAAGGTGCAGACGAAGTACAAGGGGAAGACCGATCCGGCCTCGCGTCAGGCGATGCAGGCCGAGATGATGGCCCTCTACAAGGAGAACGGCACCAACCCGTTCGCGTCGTGCCTGCCGATCCTGGCCCAGTCACCGATCTTCTTCGCGCTCTTCCGCGTCCTGTACTCGCTGCCCCTGGTCAGCGCAAGCGCGCTCGCGAACGGCAAGGACTCGATCGGTCCGCTCACCCAGGATCTGGCGGAGTCGGCGGAGAAGTCGACTCTCTTCGGTGCACCGTTGTCGGCGACGTTCATGCAGGCGGCGAACTATCCCGGCTCTGAGATGAGCGTGCGGATCGTCTCGGCGCTCCTCATCATCCTGATGTCGGTCACCACGTTCATGACGCAGCGTCAGCTGACGATGAAGAACATGCCGCCGGCGGCCTTGGACAACCCCATGGCCAAGCAGCAGAAGATGCTGATGTACCTCTTGCCCGGAATCTTCGCGGTGACCGGCGTCAACTTCCCGATCGGCGTGCTCGTCTACTGGTTCACGACGAACGTCTGGACGATGGGCCAGCAGTTCTACGTCATCCGTCGGATGCCTGCGCCCGGATCCGCGGCCGAGGCCGCGCAGCAGGCCCGCAAGGCAAAGCGCGCGC
>JAHECE010000248.1 GCA_024641895.1 Actinomycetales bacterium | reverse complement strand
GCCGGTCAGTCCCTGTGCAGTTTCGCGCTGCTCCGCGGAGTGGACGAGGACGTGGTCGGAGGTTCGGAGGAACGCGCTCACGACGGGCTTGTCCCAGGGCTTGGGCTCATGCGGCAGGACGTTGTGCATCAGTGCGACGACCTCGGGGCGGGAACCGAGCAGCGCGCGGATGATCAAATAGACGATAAGTTGTGGCGTGTTGACGATGACAAAGACGACGGCGTCGGCGCGCCGGAGCCGCCGCGCGGCGCCGAGCCAGCTGAGCGGAGAGTTCCACGACAGTCGCCGCAGGACGTGGGGAAAGACCGGAACCTCGGGCTCGTCGTCGGGCACGGTCATGACCCCGGGGTAGAGCGCCGCCGGGTACTGGCGATTCCAGGACTCGACGTAGGTGTCGAGTCCTGCCCGCTCAAGCTGGTGCGCTAGCCGAGTTGTGTGCTGAGCGATCCCGCCCTTGAACGGGTGGGTCGGTCCGACTATCGCGACCTTCACATGCTCTCTCCTTCGAGGTCTTCGGCGATCGGCCCTGGCCGGCTGGGCCGGCGCCGACTCTTCAGGCGAAGGCGACGTCGCGCACGGCCTGGAGGAACGTGGACCCGAACCGGTCCGTCGGCTCGAGGATCGCACCCTCAGCCCATTCGTTCCAGGCGTTGACGAACACCAGCCGCTCCTGCTCAGGTCTGTGGGACACCGCCGCCGCCGCCGTCCCCACCCAGCGGCGGAAGGTGTACGGGTTGGCGCCGTACCAGATGTCCGGACGCCACTGGCGGCGGGCGGTGTTGTCGAAGTTGACCATGACGCCCGGGTGAACGCCGTCGCCGATCGTACGCAGCCGGTCCTCGGCCGCCCTGACGAGCGCGCCGTAGCTCATGAGGTTTCCCTTGAACTGGGGCGAGACGGCCAACCGGTCGGCCGGTCCGGCCTCCCACGGCAGGTTGTGCGGCGGGAAGCCGAGGGTGCCGTCGAGGCCGTGCTCGGCGAAGTCTGCCCCGATCCCGTGGAACTCCTCGGCGACGCTCACGGCGAGGACAGCGAGCTCACCGAGACCTTCCTCTCGCGCGCGGCGCCGCCACGTCGCCAGGACCTCGGCAAAGTTCGCCATCTGGCCTGGGCGGTAGACGGCCAGCAGCGGCTTGCCGTCCACCCGCAGGTACCGCTCGTCCCTGAGGAACTCCAGCACGTCGTCGATGAAGGTCTCGGCGGGGACCCGGTCGTAGTCCTGTCCGATGAGGACGTCGCTCGATCGCCCGTCCCAGCGACGGGTCCAGTTCTCGTTGGCCCACATGATGCAGAACGGCATGGGAGTGTCGCCCGCCCTCAGCCGCTCGATCGGGAGGTTGAGGAGCCGCTGCCCAGCGAACCAGTAGTAGTAGTACATGAAGCCGTCGATGCCGTGCTCCGACGCCATGGTGCTCTGCGCCTGCCGGACCTCCTCGAGCCGCAGATCGTAGAATCCCAGGTCAGCAGGCAGTTTTGGCTGATGGTGACCGCGGTAGACGGGCCGAGCGGCCGTGACGTTCGTCCACTCCGTGAAACCCTTGCCCCACCAGACGTCGTTCTCGTGGGTGGGGTGGAACTGCGGGAGGTAGAAGGGCACGAACCGTGCGCTCGGGGTGCGCGGCGCCGCAAGGTGGTACCGCTCCCAGGTGCCGGCCCCGTCGGACGGCAGACCGCCCGACTCTTCGAGACGTAGCCCCGCCTCCTCGGTGAGGATGCCGATCGCGCGCTCGATGGCGTGCGCCGTCGTCCCGTCGATCTGGCCGGCCTCCTCGTGGAAGTCGTCGGCCGTGAGGTTCAGGGCACGCAGACCTTGGAGCACGAAGCCGCGGACCCAGTACATCGAGCCGGCCGCGAAGCGCAGGCTCTCCGGCACCAGATCGAGCTCGAGCCGACGCAGCAGCTCGCGGGTGAGGTCCTCGTCGCCTCCCCAGTGCTCAGGACCGACGATGTTGCCCGGCGCCGTCACGAGGCCCAGCCATGGATCGTTGGCGAACGCGTCCAGGATCCGCTGGACCTGCTCGGTCGAGCCGACCAGCGCCTGGAGGAACTCGGTCTTCCACTGCTCCCCGCTACCGGCGAGCTCGGCGTGCTCCGCGCGCCACGCACTCTTCTTCGTGTGCACCTTCAGGACGATCTCGTACGGGTCGAGGATGCCCGCGTTGACGACCTGCACCAGGGGGAAGATGTCGCGCCCGTGGTTGTGGACGTCGAAGAGCACGACGTTGCGCAGGTTCTCCACCGACTCCCGGTCCACCCGGATGGGCTCACCGGAGGCGTTGGTGACGACGAGGTCGAAGCCGACGGGGATCGCGCGCAGGCTGTGCACCAGCTCGTCGAGCAGCTCCGGGAAGAACACGTGCATGACCACCGCCACGCGGCTCGGGTCTTCGAGCGGCAGCTGCGGGTCCACCCGCCAGCTGTCAGGGTGCCCGGACGCCTTGCGGCCTGCGCCTCGGCGGAGCCAGGCATTGAAGTCGACCGGCGAGACGGAGCTGCCTCGGCCCGGGATCTTCCCCTCCTCGAGGTACTCCACCAGGCTGCTCTTCGCGATCATCCGGTACCGGGCAGCCCGACGCCGGAGCCCGGCGACCGTGATCTTCCGCATGGTTGCTCTCCTCAGTTCGCACGTCCGCTAGAGCCAGTCCGACAGCTCGACCCCGAACCGTCGACGCACCACCAGCGCGGCATCCTCGGCGCCCGGCGCCGTCGACGGGTCATTGACGAGCGTCCGTTTCACGAAGGGGAAGCCGCGCGCCAGAAGCCGCTGCCAGCCGGCGAGCGTGGGGTTCTCGGCACCGATCCCGAGGTCCTGGCTGCGGAAGCGAGTGGTCATGGCGTAGGCGCCGCGCAGGCAGGTCTCGGTGAGGCCGACCTCGTAGCGACGCACGACGTCCATCTTCTCCGGCTCCACCCTCACCCGCTGAAAGAACTGCCGCAGCGGAGGCTCGGCCAGCACGCCCCCGCGGAAGCCGACGAAGAAGCTCTGCATGTGATGGCCGAGCTGGTAGGAGTCCGTCAACGACCAGACGTCGACCGGCGTGCCCTCGAAATCGGCCAGCAGCCCGGCGATGGGCGCGAACGGCCCCACCATCGAGTCGTTCGTGATGATGACGTGGCTCAGCGCCGCGACCTGGGGGAACTGGTCCAGCGCGACCGTCCACGACCCGAAGTCGTAGCCGAGGTTCGGGCGGCGGAGCACCACCGTCCCGGCCGGCAGCGCCCCGGGCCATTCCAGCGGGCCGGGAGCCTCGCACGAGGACGACACGATGCAGCGGTACCCACCTTCGGCCAGCTGGGTGACCAGCTCCAGGAGGGAGCGCGACGTGAGGGGTTCGCGGGAGAACTGGGCGACGAGCGCCACCTTGCCGGTCTCCGCGACGTCGCCCCCGGCGCCGTGCTCGACCCGGACCTCCCCGTGGACGACGTCGAGGACGAGCGGTCTCCCGGCCTCACGGCGGCCGCCTGGCAGCTTCACCGCCGCAGACCTCGAACCACGCGGATGGGAGCCGTCAAACGCCAGGAGACGGACTTGCGCATGAGCCGGATCTGCTCCCAGCTCTCCATGAGCCGCCCGTTGGTGCTCGCGAGCTCCTCCTCGAGCGAAGCCGCCCGGCGCCCCACCTCGGCGAGCTGCGACTGCGACCACCGCAGCGATGCCTGGACTCGGCGGAACTCGTCGTCGACCGGTTCGCTCAGTACCTTCTCGGCCTCGCCGGAGCCTGCAGCAGGTGCCCCGACACCCGAGC